>DASXHS010000113.1:0-10327 GCA_036488345.1 Candidatus Udaeobacter sp. | reverse complement strand
TTCACGGCGATATTTTCGTTACGCGCTGTCCAAGCTGCGAACTTGATCGACACGAGTATGAGCAGGAGCACGAGCATGAAGTCGGCATTCCGAGATGCTCAAGATGCAGTGCCGTCATGAGACCCGGGGTTGTCTGGTTCGGCGAGCGACTGCATGGGAATGAACTGGAACGAGTTGAAGATTTCCTCGATGGCGGAGCCTGCGCCGTCGTGATCGTCGCTGGAACGACTGCCATGTTTGGTTACATCATCGATTGGGCGCTCCGTGGCAGCCGGGATGGCGCCGAACTCATTGAAGTGAATCCTGAAGAAACGCCGCTCTCACGATTTGCAACGCGATCAGTGCGCGAGCCGGCTGCGATAGCCTTGCCGCGAATTGTCAACGGTTTGATCGGGAATTGGTGACGCTACTATCTGGGGAGCACACGCTGCCAGCGTGTAGTTCGCGGCAGCTTGCCGCGAACTGGGCGGCTAACAAAATCGCGGTGGCAAGTATGCATTCGGCAAGCTGCCGAATGCTACAGGCCAGCGGCCTGTGCTCCCCGGAAACAAACGCCGCTAGGTTGAAATTAGTTCTACGCGTTGATCCAGCGCAGGTAGCGTTCGGCGGATCGCGCAACGGCTACCTTTGCATCTGCAAGAACGTTCGCCTGCCACCAGCCACCATAAATCTGCTCGAATGAGAAGGGTTCGATTCTTTCGACTATGCGGCGGATCGCAGAGGCTCCGAGCGGAATGAGATTGGGATAACTTCGCAGAAAGCTAACATAACGCCGATCCTGTACGACGGTAATAATATCGCCGGTGAGCAAGGCGCCTTTGCCATTAGCACCTGCCGGCCAATGCAGCACGGTGCCGCCTTCAAAATGACCTCCGCAATTGATCAATGTTAGCCCATCCCAAAGTGAAAGGGTTGGTCCTTCCCAGAATTGAATGCGCGCGCCCACGCCTGCGGGACGCATGACCCACTCCCGATCGGCCGAATGCAAAAAAATTTGGACGTCAAAACACTTGGCCCATTCGATCATCGAAGAGTAGAAATGCGGATGCGAAATCGCGATGGCGCGGATGCCGCCGCGTGCATTTACCTCGGCGATTGTCTCGTCGTTCAGCAAAGAAATGCAATCCCACAGCAGATTTCCTCCTGGCGACTGGAGAAGCAAAGCCCGCTGACCGATTGCAAATTCCGGTTCCGTGCCGGTGCCCAGCAGCAGTGCCGCTTCATCTTCGAGACGATTGTGATGATCAGTTTGTAATCGCTTGAGCGTCGTCCATTCCCGGCCGGTATGACGAACGAATTGCCGTTCATCTTCGCAAATTGCACAGCGCGACGGCGGTTCCACAGTCTGACCAAACTGCGTCCCGCATTGCACACAGATAAAGTTTTCCATTTTTAGAAGCTTGGGCGTTTAACGGCGTGAAGCGCGTGACTGATCCGGTGGGCGTTTGACACAAACGCCGCTACAGCTATTCCGCAAACAACGGCAGGGCTGCCGCGCAGATCATTTGTGCGCGGCAAGTATTTGAGCAAAGCGCCAGACTTCGTGAAAGGTGTTGTACAGCGGTGCCGGCGCGACGCGGATCACGTTCGGCTCGCGAAAATCGCATTTCACACCCCCGGCGATGAATTCTTCGTGTAACTGCTTTGGATGCTCGTGCGCCTGGATCGACAATTGCGCGCCGCGCGCATTCGGATCCGGCGGAGTGATGATCGAGAATTTCTTTGAACCGATTTGTTCGATCAGAAATTCGAGGTAGCCGGTAAGTTTCATCGATTTTGCGCGGAGTGGTTCCATCTCACCGGCCTCGTGGAAAATTGAGAGCGAGGCGCGCAGCGGTGCCATCGAGAAAATTGGCGGATTACTAATCTGCCAACCGTCAGCGGACGCAACGGGGACGAACTCCGGTTCGAGATGCAGTCTGAATCGTGTATTCGGATCGTTCCCGAACCAACCGGCGAGCCGTGGCAATTTCGTATTCCTCGCGTGGCGTTCGTGTACAAACGCGCCCGCAACCGCACCCGGACCGGCGTTCAAATATTTGTATGAACACCACACGGCGAAATCGACGTTCCATTCGTGCAGTGAGAGCGGCACGTTGCCGGCGGCGTGTGCGAGATCGAACCCAACGACAATTCCATGTTTCTGAGCTGCAGCCGTGATCTTTTCGATGTCGATTAATTGACCGGTGAAAAAATTCACCGCGCCCATGATCACCACTGCCAGGTCTTCGGCATGCTCCGTTATAAGATCGAGAATGTCTTCTGTGCGAACGATGAACTCGCCTTTGCGCGGGCGCGCCAGAACAAGTGCATCCTTAGGATCCATTCCGTGGTGAATGAGCTGCGTCTTAATGGCGTAGGTATCGGAAGGGAACGCCGGCTCTTCCATCAGGACTTCAAAGCGCGACTTGGTTGGCCGGTAAAACGTCGCCATCATCAGGTGAAGGTTCACCGTGAGACTGTTCATGCAGATCACCTCGAGTGGCCGCGCGCCAACGAGTCGCGCCGTCGGTTCGCGAAGCGCTTCGTGGTACGAATACCACGGCGTTCCCGTAGCGTGATGCGCGTCAACGCCAAGCCTGGCCCAGTTATCCAGCTCATCATCGACGATCTGTCTCGCCGATTTTGGCATCAGGCCTAACGAGTTGCCGGCGAAATAGATGACCGGCTTGCCGTCTTTCCCTAATGGCACAGAAAACTTTTCGCGGAAATCACGGAGCGGATCCTCAGCATCGAGTTGCCGCGCGAAGTTTTCGTCGGATGAAAAGGTCATTAACCGCAGATTACGCAGATTTCCGCAGATTGAAATCACCGACAACCGCAGGCACCGACTGCGCGCAAATCCGTATTAATCTGCGACTCCCTCGTATGAATTTTCCTTCGCAATCTGCATGAACTCGATGGTGGTGCCGTCAGGGTCGCGCACGTAGACGACTCGCCTCCCGGCATTCGGCCCTTTCGTGAGTATCTGCGGTTGCCCAGCTGTTTTCCAGCCTAAGACAGCAATCCTGCCCAGGGCGGCGCTAAGATCTTCTACCAGCAGCGCAACATGTACGGAGCCGACGTCGCACGATCGGAGATTTGCGCGCTTACGATCGGCCGGCGCGAGATATTCGAGCAGTTCAATCTTGTGACCGCACGGCGTTTTTAAGACCGCAAGTTTGATCTCAGCGCCTTTAACACCGGTGATCTCCTCGGCCAGTTCACCTTTTTGGTGCGCGGTATGTGAAAACTCAAAGCCCAGCACATCGCGCCAAAATGCCACCGAACGTTCGAGATTTGAGACAGTAATGCCGGTGTGATCGGCGGAAACGATGCGAAATGGCTTAATGCTCACAAACGCAATTTAACCACAGATTACGCAGATTTTCGCAGATTGAGGAAACGCGTTCTCGTTTGGACAGCGCATGAAAATTTCGCCGAGAATGAGCCGTTTTCCGGACCATTCTTGCATTAAGGGGTATGAAAACATTCTATTTAGCAAAAAGGAAACTGCAGCTTGTGCCGGCAGCAATCATTCTGCTCGGCCTAACCATATCCACCAAAATATCTGCCCAAACCATTACCACGTTTGACGCGCCAGGTGCTGGCACGGGACCCGGTCAGGGTACCTCGGCCTTGGACATCGACCCGTCAGGGAGAACCATAGGATTCTTCCGTGACGCGAACAGTGTGCGGCATGGTTTCAGCCGGTCCAAAGATGGGACTTTCACCATCTTCGACGCGCCGGGTGCGGGTACAGCAGCTGGCCAGGGGACACGAGCCTACGCGACAAACTCGAGTGGGAGCATTACGGGACATTTTACTGACTCAAGCAATGTGGCCCACGGTTACGTTCGGTCCAAACAAGGCGTGATTACCGTTTTCGATGCGCCGGGCGCGGGCACGGGGGCCGGCCAGGGCACCTTTCCATTTAACAGCCCCAACCTGATCAATCCGGAAGGAGCTATCACAGGCTACTACGTTGATTCGGCTTTTGCGCTGCATGGTTTCGTGCGGGATAAGAATGGCATCATCACCACATTCGATGCGCCGGGCGCAGGCACAGGAGTCAACCAGGGGACGCAAAGCTTCGCGATCACTCCAGGTGGAGACGTCACGGGGTTCTACTTCGACGCAACCTCCGCGGTTCACGGGTTCCTGCGGGCTGCGAATGGCTTGATCACCACATTCGATGTTCCAGGCGGGGGCACCGGTCCGGGCCAAGGCACGTATGGCGGGGGCTTTACTCCGAACGGAAGCATCCTTGGAGTCCTCATCGACGCGAACACTGTTAATCATGGGTTCCTACTGAATAAGGATGGCACAGTCACAACGTTCGATGCTCCAGACGCGGGTACAAGCTTCGACCAAGGCACGCTCCCTTGGGGGATCAATACCAACCGAGCGATCACGGGATGGTACGTTGATAACGCATATGTGAGTCACGGCTTTGTGCGGGACAGGAACGGCGTCTTGACTGAGTTCGATGTTCCGGGCGCCGGCACCGGCCCCTTCCAAGGTACCACCGTCTACAACATTGCTCCGAACGGCGCGGTGGCTGGATATTACTTGGACTCGAACAACGTGTTTCACGGGTTCGTGCGAGAATAATCTTTTCTGAATCATCGCCGAAAAGAGATTGAAACCGGCGCTGAGCCCGATGGTCGTGTAAAACCGGCCATCGGGCCGTCCGGTCTAAACGGCGCACGAAGAAAGAATTCCAGTATCAATCCGGTTATGGCGCGAAGCGCAGTAGAGCTGCGAGAACAGATCGACGAATGGAGCGATGAGCTCTGGCTGGACGCCCCGGCACGAGATGCGTTAGGCTTTGCCGTTATGGCAAGGGTTCGCACCGAGAGGCCCATGCCGTCCCACGCGACGCCGTTGACTCTTCTTGGTGGCGAGGGAAATCATGTCGAGCGGAAGGATGTCGCCGCCATTAGCGAGATGATGCCGGAGGTTTATGAAGACTTGCGTCGTCTGGCCGAAACCTTTCTGCGGGGCGAACGGACCGCTCATACGCTTCAGCGGACCGCGCTCGTACATGAGGCTTTCCTTCGCCTGATTGGCGAGAAGAACCTTGTCTGGCAAAATCGCAGTCACTTTATCGGTATCTTCGCGCGAGTTATGCGACAGACGCTGACTAACTACGCGGTGGCGCGACACCGTTTGAAACGCGGCGGCTCGGATCCTCTGAGACTTACTCTCGAATTTTACGATAGCCGCAAAATTGATGTGACTGCGCTCGACCAGGCCTTGCAGGGGCTGGAGGCACTAGACGCGCGACAGGCGCGCATCGTCGAACTGCGGTTTTTCGGCGGGCTGACGCTCGAAGAGACAGCCGAGTTACTGGAAATTTCGCCCGCCACGGTGAAGCGGGACTGGACTCTGGCGAAAATTTGGCTTCGGCGAGAACTATCTGCGAATTAGGGCGTCAAAGTCTCCGTGTCCACAAGAACTACCAGATTCCGGCAAGGGAAGATCGATCCGCAACACTGGGATCGCTTGAAAACGATTCTGGGCGAAGCGTTGGAACAAAACTCTTCAGCGGCTCGGATTGCCTTGGTAGAGAGATGCTGCGGTCAAGACACAGATTTGCTCGAAGAGGCGGAGTCGCTCCTGGCCGAAGCAGAGGCGCTTCTTAAGGAGCATACCGACAGCTTCGAAGATTGTGCCCAGAACGCAGCCTCCACTTTCTGGGAGGAGGGACCGCCGCGCACCGGCCAGCGCTTAGGCGCGTATGTCATCGTCCGTGAACTTGGCCGCGGCGGGATGGGTACAGTTTTCCTGGCAGAGCGCGCTGATGGTCAATTTGAGAAAAAAGTCGCGATCAAGATACTGAATCGGGGCGCCGACACGGCTGAGATCCTGCGCCGTTTCCGAGCGGAACGACAGATCCTTGCCAGGCTCGATCACCCAAATATCGCGCGCCTGCTCGATGCGGGCACGACCGACGATGGTCTGCCCTATTTCATCATGGACTACATTGTCGGCGCACCGGTGACTCGATTTGCAGTCGCGCAAAAGCTGTCGACGCGTCAACGACTGGAGTTGTTTTTGAAGATCTGCGCCGCAGTTGAATTTGCGCATCGGAATCTGGTTGTTCATCGCGACATAAAGCCGAGCAACATTCTGGCGAACGCCGAAGGGCAACCGAAGCTGCTCGATTTCGGCATCGCCAAGCTCCTGGCGAAAGACGAAGACGCGGAGCAATTGACTGCCGAGACACAGCAGCATCTGACACCTATCTGCGCTTCGCCCGAACAGGCGAAAGGAGATCCGATAACAGTCGCAACTGACATTTACTCGTTAGGCGCCCTGCTATATGAAATGTTGAGCGACCAAAAGCCGCACCGGTTTTCCACTGCCCATCCTACGCGTGAGGAACTTGCCTTAGTGGTAGGCGAGCAAATTCCGCCGCCGCCCAGTGCGATTGCCTCCGACGCGCACATCACACGGCGGCTGCGTGGTGACCTTGACACGATTGTTCTGTTCGCGATGCACAAGCAACCCGAGATGCGTTACGCCACAGTAGCTGATCTGGCGGCTGATATTCGCCGGCACCTCGCGCGAAAACCTGTTATCGCCCGTCATCCTACTCTCAGTTATCGCGCGAAATGTTTGGTCAAGCGAAATGGATCACGCCTTATAGCGGGCGCCGCTGTCCTAATTTTGCTGGCCGGAGTTCTATTCGCGTCTTGGGCTCGTTCTCAACAAATTGCTCGTGAGGCAGCAGGTATGCAGCGATGGCAAGCCTCGGACAGCAGGAAAAGTATTGCAGTCCTGCCATTCGAAAGCCTGGGTGATAACACCACCCAGTCATATTTTGCCGATGGTGTTCAGGACGACATTCTGACCGATCTCGGCAAAGTGGGCGATCTGAAGGTCATCAGTCGCAGTGGTGTCGCAGCCTATCGGGGTCAGAATAGAAACAACAAGCAGATCGGACGCGACCTGGGTGTTGCAAACGTGTTAGAGGGAAGCCTTCAGATCTTGGGCGATCGCGTGCGGATTAACGCCCAGCTCATCGACACCCGGACGGACACGCAGATTTGGGCAGAGCAATACGATCGCAAATTGGAGGACATCTTCGCGCTCCAGAGCGAGCTGGCACAGACGATCGCAGGCCAACTCAAAGCAACCCTGTCCACCGGCGAAAAGGCGGAGATTTGGAAGCAACCCACGCAGGATTTGCAAGCCTATGATCTCTATCTCCGCGCCCGTGCCGCCTTACGTGCTGGAAGTGGGATTCTCCCGCGAGAGAATTGGAACGTAGCGATCGATCTTTCCAACAGGGCAATCGCTCGCGACCCAAAGTTCACTCTCGCTTATTGCCTGTTGAATGAGGCTTACGTGTTACAGTACCGTTACGGCGAGGATCATTCGCCCCAGCATCTCGCTGCCGCAAAAGAGGCGGCTGAGACAGCGCTACGGCTCGAGCCAAGTCGCGAAGAGGCACGCCTTGCTCTTGCTCGATACTATTATCATGGGTTGAGCGACTACCGCCGGACTGCAGAGGAATTATCGAGTATTCCTTCTACCGCGCCTCACGAAGTTGAGTTCTTTACTTTGGCTTCATTAGTCGAACGCCGTTTGGGACAGTTTGAGGCATCGATTCGCGACGGCGAAAAAGCGATCGAGCTTGATCCTCAGGACGTGTGGCTCGCTGCTTGTCTCTCGCAGACGTATTCGGGGTTGAGACAATTCCGCGATGCCGAGCGCGTGGCGAACGCGGCCATAGCACGCCGACGTGGAGGAAAATCGACGGGTCTTTTGGTGCTGAAGAGCGAAGCGGCGCTCGCCATGGGTAATCTAAAAGAAGCTCATGCCGGGCTCGCCTCGATCCACGATAAGGATGACGTGAATTACCAGGCCACGCGACTCCGTCTGTACTTAATCGAAAGAGATTATAGCGGAGCCAAAGCCTTCGCCGCAAAGGCGACGGACGAGGTAAAGAAGACGTCGAATTTCTGGTTCACGGTGGCAGCGGTTGCACATGCTGAAGATAACGTAAAGGAGGAGCATCAGGCTTATGCAGAGGCGAAGCGGTTGGCGCTGTTGGCGCTCGTACCGCGGCCAGATAACCCCAGAGTTCTTGGTGAACTAGCGATCGCTGAGGCGGGGCTCGGCGAGAGCGAAGAGGCACTCCGCCATGCACATCGCGCCGCCGAAATACTCCCGGTAAGCGTTGATGCAGTTGAGGGTGCCATGTGTGAGATGAATCTCGCGGCAGTGCTCGTTATGACAGGAGACCGCAACGCTACTTTCGACAAATTGACCAAACTGGTGAAGCTGCCCTTTGGTGTCATTAACTACGGCGATTTGAAATTGGATCCCGTATGGGATGATCTTCGGGACGATCGCCGCTTCGATCGTATCCTGGCGGAGTCCGCCGTCCCTCTAGCGACTAAGGGCTAACATCGCTTCCACCCACCGTTCGCGTTCCTTAGGTTCCATGTTCGGTTCGAGCTCTTAGCAACTCTCTCTGTGTAAATCTGGGCTGCAACGGACGCGAAGCGGCGGCCAAGCTTTCCAATCTGCGGATCAATTATCCTACAGCGGCAATCACTTTTAGCTCGATCGCGATCGGCGTGGGCAATGCCGTAACCTCGATTGTTGTGCGGGTCGGGTTTGGCTTGGCTGGGCCTGCGAAATACTCCGCGTAAATGCGGTTGTAGATTGGAAAATCCCTTTTCATGTCAGTGAGAAAGACCGTGACATCGATGATGGCCTGCCAGGTCGCCCCAGCATCTTCAAGCACGAGCCGCACATTCTCGAATACGGCGTGGCATTGCGTTTCGATATCGTAACTCACGACGTTGCCAGAGGGATCGAGCGTCACGCCGGGAATTTCTTTGCTTCCACGCACACGCGGTCCGATCCCCGACAGAAACAACAACTCTCCCACCCGCTTCGCGTGCGGAAACGCCCCTACCGGTTCGGGCGCTCGTTGGCTTTTGAAGGTTTCGTTCATCGCTTATTTACTGCCCGACTTGATGGATTAACGCAACGCACATTTCTAATCAGCACAAAATGCACTTCATTGATCCGAGGATTCTTGCGGGGCGATTGCCGATGCATCCTGGTCCGATCGACGGAAGCTTGTTACCGGCGGCAGGATTTCCCTGAAGGTGGTGCCGTAAATGTCCCAAACGGTAAGGAAGAGTCCGCAGACGATCGGTCCGACGATGAATCCAATCAGGCCGAAGAGGAACAGTCCGCCAAGGGTGCCGATCAAAATGAGAAGATCCGGCATTTTCGCGTCTCTGCCGACAAGCACTGGCCGCAGGAAATTATCGACGGTACCGACCACAGCGGCGCACCACACCGCCAGCAAGGTTGCCGTTAGATGCTGCCCCGTTACAAATAGAATGATAACTGCCGGCACCCACACCAGGGCGGCACCGATCCCGGGGATGATCGAAAGAACCGTCATGATCGTTCCCCACAGAGCTGCTCCCTCGATTCCCGCTACCCAAAACGCGATGCCGGACAACGCGCCTTGAATAATGCCAATTACCAGCGTCCCTTTGACGGTCGCTCGTGTGATCGAAGCGAACTGGGCGAACATTCGTGTCTCATCCTCATCACTCAAGGGAGTGTAATAAAAAATGCGTTCCAGGATTTTGTGGCCGTCTCTGAAAAAGAAAAACATGGCGTACAGCATCACAAACAAATTGAGGAGGAACGTGGCCGTGGTCGCGGTCATACCCGCTGCGAAACTGACAACAAACGCACCGGCTGTCTTGGCCGCGGTGCCGACCTGTTCCAGCAGTTGCTCCTGGCTTGGCACGTATCTAGCCAGTGCAGGAAATCTTTGCACCAGCCAGTCGTGCACGTTGAAGGTGGTAGCGGCGCCAAGGTGTTGATTCAGCCACGGGATGGCCTGGTCACTCATCGTCAGTGCCTGTTGCAGAACGATTCCTAAAAATGCGCTGACTGGGCCAAGGCCGAGAACGAATAACACCAACAACGTGACTGCGGCACCGAACGATGCACGGCCGCCGAGCAGCCGAGTAATCCAGCGGTAGAGTGGATGAAACAATCCGGCCAGTAACGCGCCGAGAAGAAGCGGTTTGAAGAAAGGCCACGCGACGGCCAGGAACAACGCTGTAACCGCCGCCACGAGCAACAAGACAAACGCCGTGCGCAAGTTCGTGCCGCTTATGGTTGACGGTTCCATGGGGTCGGCTACCGACGTGTTTATGCGGCTAAACCGCAGATCGGCTGATTAAATCACTTCCTTCAACACTGGGTCAAGCTGGTTCCAGCAACGGTTCGAACTAATTAACAACTCGCCACGTGCTTAGCATGGAAAAACGCGCCCACGAATTCACGCGCGCAA
>DASXHS010000103.1:0-65827 GCA_036488345.1 Candidatus Udaeobacter sp. | reverse complement strand
ATGTTCGATTACCTGTCAGATCTTGGGGTTGACGGACACACCATCACTCCCGGCTACGACTATGATGCTGCCAAGCAAGACATGACCAAACGGCTCAATTTGCGGCCGGAAGATTTCTTCCTCACCCGCGCTATGACCGTTCAGAAATTCCGAAGAATAGAGGACTGGATGAATCGATACTCGTTTTTCGGAACACCTGTCTATTTTGAATTTCTCGCTGGAAAACGGGACCTGACCTGTTCGGCATGGGCAATTCCCACGCGCAACATCCGCGGCTGGAAGGCTCCTTGCTATTTGATGACCGACGGCCATTACTCAAGCTACGCGGAGTTGCTGGAACGGACCGACTGGAATCGGTACGGAGTCGTCAACGGTATCGCGCGCGACAGCCGATGTGAAAATTGCATGGTGCATTGCGGCTACGAGCCCACTGCGACGCTTGGGTTGCAAGCTCAGCGCGGCGATACTTGGAAAACAATTAAGTTCAATTTTGGTGCGAAGCCGAAGGCTGCTGGACGCGGCAGTGAAGTGCTCGCGTACAACGGTGTCAGCTCGGGAAATGGTCATCTGACCGGAAAGCGCGCTGAGCCAGCCGCGAAAGCCTCGTAAACGATCGACATGCCGTCGCCCCAATTGAGAGTCTTACCAAGGTCGCCGGACGTTTCAGACTCCGATTCCGCGGCGGACCAAGAGATTTCGCGGGCGATTTCCCTCGCACAGGAAAATCTTTTGGGGCAACAAAAAACTGACGGGCATTGGTGCGGGGAGCTATTGGTCGATAGCACGTTATGCTCCGACTACATCGTGTTCATGCATTGGTGCGGTGAAGTGAATGCGCGACTGCAGCGGCGTTGCGTTCGTCACATTCTTAAACGCCAATTGCCTGAGGGCGGCTGGAACATTTATCACGGCGGACCGAGCGAGATCAATGCTTCGGTGAAGGCGTATTTTGCTCTGAAACTCGCCGGTTGTTCCATGGATGCGCCGTTTATGCAGGAGGCGCGCGCGACCATCATGCGCCTGGGCGGGATTCCGCAGATGAACACGTTCAGCAAGCTTTACCTGGCATTGCTCGGCGTGTTCCCGTGGAAGTATTTGCCGTCGATTCCTTTGGAGATGGTGCTCCTGCCGAGATGGGCTCCTTTTCACATTTACAAAATGTCGTCTTGGAGCAGGGCGATGCTCATTCCGCTGTCCATTATCAATCATTTTAAGCCCACGCGGGTTTTGCCCGGCGAAAAGCAATTGCACGAGCTTTATCCCCTCGGCACAGAGCAGGCCGATTTGCGCCTGCCACGCAGCGAAAAATTCTGGACCTGGCGCAATTTCTTCCTTCGCCTTGACGACACCTTCAAATTTCTACAACCGCTTCGAATCGGCTTACTGCGGCAACGCGCGTTGGAAACAGCGGAGCGCTGGATGCTCGAGCGAATCCGAGAGGGTAGTGATGGTCTTGCTGCGGTTTATCCCGCGATGCTGAACTGCATGATTGCTCTGCGCTCGCTTGGCTATTCAAAAACACATCCAGTTTACGTTAAGGCTGAAAAAGACTTCAATGGCTTGTTCGTTGACGATCCAGACGATTTCAGAATTCAACCGTGTCTGTCGCCCGTCTGGGATACAGCCATCACGATCATTTCGCTCGCAGACTCTGGTATTTCACCGGAACATCCGGCACTGCAAAAAGCAGCCGAATGGTTGATCAACAAGGAAGTGCGAATCCGGGGCGATTGGGCGATCAACAATTCGTATCCTGAAGCCAGCGGTTGGGCGTTCGAGTACAACAATGTCTGTTACGCCGACACTGACGACACCGCGATGGTGTTAATGGCACTCAGGCTTGTTCAACCGGAAGACTCACAGTCACTGGACGATTTGTTTCGTCGCGCGCTTGGATGGCAGCTTAGTTTCCAATGTCGCGACGGCGGCTGGGCAGCCTTCGACAAAAACGTGACGACTCAGTGGTTGGAAGATATGCCTTTTGCGGATCACAACGCGATTCTCGATCCCACTTGCAGCGATTTGACTGCGCGCACGCTCGAGTTGCTCGGCTACATCGGTTTCGATCGCAATGCGAAATGCGTTCGCGACGCGATCGAATATTTAATCGCCACTCAGGACGACGATGGTTCGTGGTACGGACGCTGGGGAGTGAATTACATCTACGGCACCTGGCAGGTGCTGCGGGGGTTGCGCGCAATCGGCGAAGATATGACTCAGGACTGGGTTTTGCGCGGACGCGATTGGCTCGAGAGCTGCCAAAACAACGACGGCGGCTGGGGTGAGACGTGCGGCACTTACGAAAATCCATCGACCAAAGGAATTGGCCCAAGCACTGCATCGCAAACCGCGTGGGCGATTATGGGCATCTGCGCCTGCCGCGACCTTGATCGGCCAAGCGTTCAACGTGGCTTGCGTTACCTTGTTGGCTCGCAAAAGTCCGATGGCTCATGGGACGAAGATGAAATCACCGGCACCGGTTTCCCGCGCACCTTCTATTTGAAGTACGACATGTATCGCCAGAATTTTCCGCTCTTAGCTCTCGCGACGTATGTGAATCATCGCAGCGGAATCGGATATCATCCGGGGTTTTATCGCTGCGACTGATAGCCGGCAACGGCAGCGAGCGGCCGTCGTGTTCCGGCCAAAAATAAACCTGTCGCTCGACGTAATTCGATCTAACAGTAACCATTATGGCTTACGAACTACCTAAATTACCCTATGCCTACGATGCCTTGGAGCCGCACATCGATGCGCGCACAATGGAAATCCATTACACGAAACATCACCAGGCTTACGTCGACAATCTGAACAAGGCGATAAAGGGCACCGATCTGGAGAAGAAAACTGTAGAAGACTTGATCAGTGACCTCAATGCCGTCCCGGAAAATATTCGCACAGTCGTGCGCAACAATGGCGGGGGCCACGCCAATCACTCGTTCTTTTGGACTATCATGGGACCGAATGCCGGTGGAGAACCTAAAGGCAAACTCGCCGATGACATCAAATCCGCGTTCGGCAGCTTCGATCAGTTTAAAGAAAAACTCAGCACTGCCGGTGTGGGCCGTTTCGGTAGTGGATGGGCATGGCTCATCAAGAAGAATGGAGGGCTTGAAATAATCTCGACGCCAAATCAAGACAGCCCTCTGATGGACGGCAATACGCCGATCCTCGGTGTCGATGTTTGGGAGCACGCGTATTACTTGAAGTATCAAAACCGCCGCGCGGATTATCTCAAGGCATGGTGGAACGTCGTGAACTGGGACGCGGTGGCTAAGAACTACTGAGCGCCGGCAATTCGCAAATCGGTAGGGCGCGACCGCCAGGCGCGCCGAACACAACGGACGGCGCAGCGGTCCGTCCCTACCAGTTATGGCTTATCTCAACGAGAATTATCTGAAACTTCAGGCCGGCTATCTCTTTCCGGAGGTGGCGCGGCGCGTGCGCGAATTCTGCGAAGCCAATCCCGAAGGTGCCAGGCGATTAATCCGCTGCGGGATCGGTGATGTTACTGAGCCGCTTCCAGCTGCAGCTATCGAAGGTATGAAGCGCGCGATTGATGAGCTCGGACACCGCGAAAGTTTTCGCGGGTATGGTCCAGAACAGGGCTACGAGTTCCTCAGATCAACCATCGCGCAATGCGACTACCGCGATCGGAATATTCAAATTGCTGACGACGAAATTTTCGTTTCTGACGGATCAAAAAACGATTGCGGTTACGTGCTCGATATTCTCGGCGGCCAAAACAAGGTCGCGGTCCCCGATCCAGTGTATCCGGTGTACGTGGACACAAACGTGATGGCGGGTCACACCGGCTCCTCACGAAAGGATGGCAGTTACGAGGGCATTTATTATTTGCCCTGCACGGCTGAAAACGATTTCGTACCGGAGCCACCTAAGGAGCATGTCGATCTCGTCTATCTTTGTTTTCCAAACAATCCAACCGGTGCGGTCGCATCGCGGGCGCAGCTCGCAAGCTGGGTCGATTACGCGCACGAACACGATGCGCTTTTACTCTTTGATGCGGCGTATGAGGCATACATTTCCGATCCTGAAATTCCGCATTCTATCTTTGAAATTCCGGGGGCCCTCGAGTGCGCGATTGAGTTGCGCAGCTTTTCGAAGAACGGCGGCTTCACCGGTATTCGCTGTGGATTTACGGTAATGCCGAAATCGGTGCTCGCACGGACGTCAGATGGTCGTCAGCTGCCACTGCATCCGCTTTGGCAGCGTCGTTGGAGCACCAAATCGAACAACGTTGCTTACCCGGTTCAACGCGGCGCTGAAGCGTTATATTCCGCTGAGGGCCGTAAACAGGTTCGTGAGCTTATCGATCATTATATGGGAAATGCCAAAGTTCTTCGCGCCGCTGCCGCCGATGCTGGCTTGGAGGCTTTCGGAGGAATCAACGCGCCGTACATCTGGGTGAAAACGCCGGACGGCCTGACAAGCTGGCAACTGTTCGACCGGATGCTGCGCGAGCTGAACGTCGTCATCACACCCGGCGCGGGTTTCGGCGCACAAGGCGAAGGTTACTTTCGCATCTCCGCGTTCAACAGCAGGGAAAACGCCGAAGAAGTGGCGCGGCGTTTGAAGTCTCTGCGAAGCTCGTGACGCAGACAATTTTGTCTGAGAACCAAATTTGCGCACGCAGGATTGCCTGCATCACCCCAGTCACGTAAAGTGCTCGAAGTTTTTTCGGGGACCATCTCGCGTGCCGGAACGAAAACAAAATCTTCCACAGCTTTATCGCTTTTGTTTCCTGATGCTCGGCGATCCGCGGAAGGCGCAGGAAGTTTTTCACGCGACGTTGCGTGAAGCTGCGGTGCGCGCTGCCCGCGGGGAACTGCCGCGCGAACCGTTCTGGCTGTTCCGCGACGCGCGATGGCGCTGCTTGGAAGCGACGAAAAGTGACTTGCAACCAGAGCCGGTTGAAATGGATGAACGCGATGTCGGCGCAAAGACCGAATCACAAATTCAGCGCCTCGATCCCATGCAGCTGGCGATTTGGATTTCAGCTGCCCCGGACCCACAGCGCACCGCATTGGCACTTTTTTATCTGGATGAATTCGACTACCGGGAAATCCTCGATATCGCCGAACTGAAGGTAAGCGAGCTTTCGCGATTTCTCGCCAAAGGCCGCCGGCAATTGCAGGCATGGCTTGACTCGAAATTTCCTCAAGCGAGCACGGTATGAAGCTACTGTCGTTGATGCGCCGGCAACGCTCTCTTTTGAATTGCGCTCCAATCAGCGCACGTCAATTGGCCGACCGTCCAATGCGCTCGGCAATATCTCGTGCAGACGGCTCCCCCGAATTTGTGGATCAACAAAACTTCGATCGCGCCGTTGCGCGCGTGGTTCGTCTTATTTCCATTCCGGCGGAGTCTGCAGAGTGGTTTTCGGAAAAAGATTTGATCCCCGTCACGAAGCGAACCTGGAAAAGCACTCTGCGCAACCCGGCCGTGCTAGCGATCAGCTTCGCGGTCGTGGTGATCGCAGGAGTATTCATCTTTAATTTCGTTAGCCACTTAAATGATTTCCCGGGCTCGGCGACGGCTCGCAAATTATTGGGCGTCGCTGCTTCGACGCGACCGGTGATGTTGGATCCGGTGAATTCTGAAGCAGGGACATTAAGCGACCTGTTTTTTATGAAACACGGCTTGGAGCATTACGATGTTCCGGAACAATTCGCCGATTTAGACACCATTGGGTGCCGCGTTTTTGAAGACGACGAATCACGGCGTATCGCACAAATTTGGGTTTCAGAGAAACGCATGCAGTTCTTTCTCTTTCCAGCAGAGAGAGACACCAAGACCGGAACAGTGCTGCGGTTTCCCGGCTGGCGTTATGTTCATCAGGAAGGCTGGACAGGAGCGGTGACCGAACACAGCGGCGTTTGCTTCATGGCCGCCGTACGCGGCGAGGAGAAGGATTTACAGCCATTTCTTTCGCAACCCAAGGAGTAGGGAAGTGCCAGGGGGGAGAGTCGAACTCCCGACCAAGGGCTTATGAGTCCCCTGCTCTACCACTGAGCTACCCTGGCGTGAAGGCAGGAAAGCTGAATCTCATCACCCTTAGTGTCAACGCGCGCGAACAGGCACTGCTTTGGATTATTCATGCGCGTTGAGCGTTGAACCTCAGTCCGTGAGCTGGTAAGCAGAATTTCGGAATGACTAACAGGCAAGCCATTCTCCAAAAACTTTTCGCAAAGGGAAATTCCTATTGGCTAACGCGGTTTGTCATTCTGCGACTGCTTGGATTTGTCTATGCAGTCGCATTCTTGGTCGCGGCAAACCAACTCGTCCCGCTCATTGGCGAACATGGGTTAACGCCGGCCACGCATTTTCTAACGGAGGTTCAAACGCAGTTCGGTTCACGAAGCGCCGGTATGTTTCGGGTGCCTACTCTGTTCTGGTTCGGAATTTCGGACGATGGATTATCGATCTTCTCCTGGGTTGGATTCGCGCTCTCGCTCGTCGTTCTCGGCGGATACGCCAACGCAATCCTGCTCGCGGTCCTATGGGCAATGTACATGTCGATCGCTCACATCGGCCGGATTTGGTACGGCTACGGTTGGGAAATTCAGCTGCTCGAGACGGGATTCTTATCGATTTTTCTTTGTCCACTGCTCGATGGCAGGCCCTTCTCTAAATCCGCACCGCCGATCTTTGTGATCTGGCTTTTTCGGTGGCTCGGTTTTCGCATCATGTTTGGCGCCGGCTTGATCAAATTGCGCGGCGATCCCTGCTGGCGCGATCTGACGTGTCTCTACTACCACTATGAAACGCAGCCCATCCCGAACCCGATTAGCCGCTATCTGCATTTTGCGCCGCTTTGGTTCCACAAACTTGAAGTGCTTTGGAATCACTTCGTCGAGCTAATCGTGCCCTGGTTTTCTTTCGGCCCGCGAACGGCGCGGCACATTGCCGGCGTGCTCCTGGTCACCTTCCAGATTTTTCTAATCATCAGCGGCAATCTCTCGTTTCTCAATTATCTCACGATCATTCCGTTTCTGGCGTGCTTTGATGATAGTTTTCTTGGGCGTTTTCTGCCGCGATCAATTGTGAGGCGCGCACAACGCGCAGCTCAGGACTCGCAACCGTCGCGGGTCAATAACGGTATCGCTATTGCGTTAACGATTGTGGTGATCTGGCTCAGCGTACCGACTGTAATGAATCTCGCCTCCGGCCGGCAGCTGATGAATTACTCGTATGATCCGCTTGATCTCGTGAACACTTACGGCGCATTCGGGACCGTGGGGCGGCAACGCGACGAAATTATCTTTGAGGGAACGGATGATGCTGTAATTACTGGCGACACGAAATGGAAAGAGTACGAGTTCAAAGCCAAGCCCGGTGATCCGAATCGCCGGCCGCCATTCGTTGCGCCGTATCAGCCGCGCATCGATTGGCAAATCTGGTTCGCAGCGATGTCGTCACCTTCCGAGTATCCGTGGACGCTGCATTTTGTCTGGAAACTTCTCCACAACGACCGTGGCACGCTATCGCTGATCGCGAACAATCCGTTCCCCGACGCGCCACCGCACTACATTCGGGCGCGACTTTTTCGTTACCAATTTGCGCCCATTGGCGACAACGTATGGTGGAAACGCGAAGCGGTGGGAGAATGGCTGCCCGCGCTCTCTGCTGACAATCCAGAGTTTCGCAGGTTGCTTGAATCGATGGATTGGCTCGATGAGTAATGTGCAGGCATCCTGCCTATCGATGCTCAACTAAATGTCTCCGCGTTGTTGCAGGTGCGCGATTGTTTCCGGCATCATGCGATAGCCGAAATGTCCTTGTCTCACACGTAAGAGTTCGGAGCCGCGCCATGTTTGATGGATCGCTTCGATTTCCGCAGGTGGAGCAATTGAATCGAATTCCCCGGCGACGAATAGAATCCGCTTGGGATCGCACACCGGACGGCCTTGCGAAGGCGAGCTCAGATGAAAATGCCGCGCAACGAGAGCGCGCTCGATGTTTGCCTGGACCAGTTCGCGCCGAATGCGACGCGCTGCCGGGCTCTCCCAGATCGCCTGCTCAACGTTTACGATCGGCGACATTAACGCCACAAAACGGAAATCGCTCTCCACGAGTGTTAGCAGTGCGCCAATCCATCCGCCGTAACTGGTGGCCAGCACCCCAAATTCACGGCAGCCGTGTTCCCGCAATGATTCCATTATTTGCCGCAGTTCGATTACGCCCTGGCGTAGTCCTTCCGCGTTCCGAACCAGATCCGGTGTGACCGCCAGTTCGCCATTCCAGTAACCAGTCGGGACACGCGAAAAGTGGTATGGCAAATGAACGAAACATGCGTTCCAGCCGAGTTCGTTGAATTTCTCTGCCCAGCGGTAATAACCAGTCGGGCTGGATGACATCAGTGCGTGTAGCAGGAACACCGTCGGCGCTCCATTCCATGTGCGTGCATCCGTTCGAAAAAAATCGAGCCGGGCGGTGTTGTTTGCTGCAAAAACTGTTTCGATCGGGCTGCGCCACGACACTGTTGCCATATGCGAATTGCGCATGCCGTTCACAGTCGGCTTTGAATCGGAGGCGTCGTCGCTACCGTTCGCCTGCGGAATGACATAATATTCCTGCGGGGAGAGCCGCTCGCAGGCCGTAAGGTAGCGCTCCATGTCTTGTCGACTGTGTCCATTCAGCGGGTGGCGTCGATGAAGCCAATTGATCGATGCGCAGAGAAGCGAATCGACTGTTTTTGCGCTCACGCACCGCAACGTGTCATTCCGAGCGGAGCGAAGCGCAGTCGAGGAATCCCGCGGCGTTGCCTTAGAATGTTGCAACGGGGTCCGTCGACTTCGCTCGGGATGACAGGCTGTTTTGCTCATCCGCTCCTGCGGCGACTGCGGCAGATCTTGTGCAGTGAGCCGAAATTTTTCGCGCAATTCTGCATAAAGATTGCTTAAAGTGGCAGCTAGTTCGGATTCGATTCGTTCGCGCGCATGCGATTTTTGCAACTCTGGGGAAGCGGATATCGGCTTTCCAAACGCGATCCATACCGGCGTGCGCCGGAACGGCAGCCACTGCTTTCTGGAATAAAACCGATCCGTACCGAGAATTATGCACGGCACGATGGCAACATCCGCAATCTGCGCAAGTGTGGCTGCGCCGGCCCGGAGCGGCGCGCCTTCGAGTAAAGAGCGCGCACCGTCGCGAATGCCCCCCTCAGGAAAAAGGCCTACGACGCGCCCGGTTTTTAGCCGATCAATTGCAGTGCGAATTGTTTTGAGATCGGCGCGGTCCCGCTCTACCGGGAACGCGTCAATTGAGCGCAGAAAAATATCCAGGGCAGGCGACCGAAAGAATTCCGCCATGGTCATCCAGTCGATCTTACGGCGGACCGCTAGCGATATGAGAAACGGATCAAAGTGACTAATGTGATTCGCCGCCAGCAAAAAGCCGTTGGTGTATCTTACATTCTCCCGGCCAATTATGTGAATACGCGCGACACAGCCAAACACCAATCTCACGAAAAACTTGCCAGCGTAATACACGGCTCTTTTCATCTTTGGGTTTCGAGTGTGCCGCGGCTTGTGCTCGACCGGAAATTTATTTTTTCAGGCTGCTTGAATTTCTGAACGTGGTATTGTGTTGCTGGTTCCAAACCAGTTGTCGGTCAGAGTCTATGAAACCGAGAAGTCCTTCCAAGGGCGGTAAGAGACGCTTTCCGCAGACGGACTATTTTTTTCATTCGGGTTTCGGTCAATGGCGCGGCAATTTCTGGTCTTCCGACGGAGAAGATCGATCTCGCTTTCGGAATCTTGTTAATCTAGGACGAGAATACCGTATCGAAGCGGCGCGGGAACGAGCAAAGGAGATGGCGGCTTTCGCGGTGATTGTTCTCACCTCAGCCTGGCCCGTAATCTACATGATTGTGACGGTGGTGAAGTTGCTCAGCAAAGCACGGCCGCTGAATTGATCGTCCCGCTGTTCCCGCGGTTACTGTCGCGGTTTTGGCCAGAGAAATTCGTCGCGATACTCTGGCGACTGTTCTGGAGCGAATCCGTGACGGCTTGTGTTTTCGATCACTACGCGCGGGACAAGAAAGTTCAGAAGATAATCTTCGCCGCCGGCCTTGGTACCGCTGCCGCTCATTTTGAATCCGCCAAAGGGATGGCGGCCGACGATCGCGCCCGTGCACGAGCGGTTGATGTAAAGGTTGCCGGCTTCCAAGCGGGCTTTCACCCGCTCGATATTGTCGGGGCTGCGCGAGAAAAAGCCGCCCGTCAACGCGTAGTCGGTTCCGTTCGCGACCTCGATTGCCTCGTCGAGATCCCGCACTCTCAAGACGCTTAGCACCGGCCCGAAAATTTCTTCACGCGCGATGCGCATATTAGGTTTTACGTCGGTGAAAATTGTCGGCGGAATAAAATACCCATGCAACGGGACTTCCTTTGCCTGGTAAGCGAGTGTGGCCTCTTTTTTTCCGGTCTCGATGTATTCCAGAATGCGCCGGTAAGCAGGTTCATCTATAACCGGGCCGACCATGATGCCTGGTTCCTCAGGATTACCGACTCGCAGGCTGGCTGCGGCTGGAATCAAACGTTCCATGACGCGATCGTAATTTTCCTCGAGCAGAATCAGACGCGACAGCGCAGAGCACTTTTGTCCCTGAAAACCGAATGCAGAATAAATTGAATACATGATGGTCTCGTCGAGATCTGCGTCTGCATCGACGATCATCGCGTTTTTGCCGCCCATCTCGCAAATCACCCGCTTCAGTTCGCGTTGACCAGGGCGGGTAATTCCGGCTGACTCCCAAATTTTCAGTCCCACTTCACGCGAACCGGTGAACGCAATTAAATCGATGTCCTTGTGATCGACCAAATGCGCTCCGATTACGGAGCCGTGTCCCGAAAGAAAATTGAGCACGCCGGGCGGAACACCGGCTTCCTCAAACACTTGCATGAGCATGGCGCCGCAGACAATCGATTGCTCGGACGGTTTCATGATCACCGCGTTTCCAGTAACAATTCCGGCCGACGCCATGCCGCAGAGAATCGCGATCGGAAAATTCCACGGCGCGATTACGAAGGCTACGCCGCGTGGCCAGTAATGGTGATAACTTTCTTCGCCCGATACCTGTTGCGTGAGTTTGGGGCGCCCAAGTCGCCGCATTTGCTGCGCGTAGAAGGTGCAGAAATCGATCGCTTCGCGAATATCGCCGTCAGCTTCAGACCATGGTTTTCCGACTTCGAAAACTTCTACTGCCGAGAGTTCGTAGCGTCTGCGCTCCAGGATGTCGGCCACGCGCTCCAGCAACCGCGCCCGTTCCTCGACCGGCGTCCATCTCCATTTTTCGAATGCGGCACGTGCAGCTTTAACGGCACGGTCTGCTTCGTCGATTCCAGCTTCGGTTCCATAACCGACAATCTCGGTCGGCTCGGCTGGATTGACCGAAGGCGTCATATTATCGGACCAAACTTTTTCTCCTCCGATGTAAAGTGGGTACTTTTCGCCCAAGCGCTTTTGCACTTCGCGCAGTGCGCTCTGCATCTTGTCCTGGCTGTCTTTGTATATGAAACTCACAAGCGGTGCGTTTCGGAAACTATGGCCAACTGTTGCGTGAAGTGAAGCGCCATTTTTTTGATTCGATTCACTTATCCCGCCGGAACCGGCGGTCTCGGCTACAGCAGACTTGATGAGCTCTCTTGGATCGCGCAGCAATTCTGTCGCCGGAACGTTCTCGGCAAATTTCGCCCGCAAAAATCCTTCGTTCGAGGTATTCTCGAGCAGGCGCCGAACCAGATAAGCCATGCCGGGCAGCAACTCGCCGACTGGACAATATTCCCGGACGCGATATCCCATCTCGACGAGCGCGCGCTTGATCGGGCCGGCCATTCCGTAAAGCAGTTGAAATTCAAACCGGCTGCGATCAATGCCGAGCTCATCCGCGACCGCTTGCGCATGCGCGATGCTGCGAACGTTATGCGACCCAAACGCAGGCGTCACAACCGAGTTATTTTCAAAAAGCGCGCGCGTAAGTTTTTCAAAATTCGCATCGCTTTCGGGCTTTTGTTGAAAGACGGGAGGAGTCGATCCGTTTTGTCTCGACTTCATTGTCTCGTAATCCCAATATGCGCCTTTCACCAGTCGGACTGCAAAGCGAGTGCCGCGTCCGCGACCCCACTCGATCAAATCGCGCAGGTCGCCCTCGGAATCTCGCAAATAAGCTTGGATGACAATCCCGGCATGCGGCCAATCTTTGAACTCCGGCTCTGCTAAAATGGTTTTGAACAGCGCGAGCGTCGTATTTTTGAGCGCGTAACTCTCCATGTCGAAATTGATAAATGCGCCCAGCTCCCGCGCGCGGCGAAGAAGCGCGCGGAGCTTGGTGCTGAGATGGGCGATCGCATCCGCCGGAGCAGCCGGACTGATTTGCGAGTACAGCGCAGAGATTTTAACCGACAGATTTACAACCGGGAAAAGCTCTGGATTTTTTCCGAGCGGGTCGGTCCAGTTTCTTGTTTCGTGCGTCAGTTTCTCCAGTAAATCGCCGTAAATCGCTGCGTATTCATCCGCCTCCGCTTCGCTCACAACGGCCTCGCCCAGAACATCAACGGTGAAGCCGATTTTTTGTGCGCGCCGCTTGCGCAGTGTCGCTATGACTTCATGCGAATTTCGTCCGGCAATAAACTGGCGAGCCATTTCGGAAACATTCCATCGCAGAACAGGAGCGCTTATCCACGGGACCAGGCGCGCTACGCGAACCCCCATGCCAACGAGCGGGGAAAAACCATCGTTGCTGCCGCTAAAATATTCTTCGAGATGTTGAATAATCTCATTTGACCGTCGGAGTGACGGCAGGACGGCGACAAAGCGAAAGAGTTGCGTCTTGAATCGCTCGTCATGCATCGAGAGCGCCATTAAGCGCTGATAAAATCCGACTTTGCTGAAAAGTCGCTCCGGATGTTTGTCGACCAACTCGAAAATACGCGTGCCCCGCTGCTCGACGTCGCTCTGGAGCGATCTCATTGGCGAAGGTTAGTCTGCCACCGCGAGTTAGGCAAAATGCAACGAAAAGCGATGATCAAGTGCAAAAAATGACTAGGAAACACGGTCACTCGGCAGGCCCTCTTCGAAGTACAAGTGAACTGCTGAACGCAATTCGAGGAGCAAGTAAATAGGAATTTTGCCTGGCAGATTCGGAGGCCCAGGGCTCCGCTGTCAGGCAATCTCTTGTACTGATTGTCAGGCGGCAAAACTCGCGTAATAGAGGGCCGATGCCCGCCCACACGATTCGTTACCAGTTTGCCAGCGACAACACGGCGGCGATTTGTCCCGAAGCGTGGAAGGCTTTGGAGGAGGCCAATGCACAGTACGCTCCCTCTTACGGCGAGGACGAATGGACAGCGACGGTGTGCGAACGCATCCGGCAATTATTCGAAGTCGATTGCGACGTTTATTTTGTGTTCACTGGCACCGGGGCGAATGCGCTCGGTCTGGCACAAGTTTGCCAATCCTTCCACGGGGTGATTTGTCACGAGCGGGCCCACATCCAGACGGATGAATGCGGCGCTACGGAGTTTTATACGCGGGGAGCCAAACTGTTTGTGACGAAAACCAAAGATGGAAAGATCGACTTAGGCGAGACAGAAAAACTCATCGCGCAACAGGTCGAGCTGCACGGGCATATGATGCGCGCCATTAGCATCGCACAGGCGACGGAGCTGGGAACGGTTTACACGATGGATCAAGTTGAGGCGATTGGCGCCTTTGCGCGGGCGTACAGAATGTTGCTTCATATGGACGGCGCGCGCTTTGCCAACGCCGTCGCATCGCTTGGATGCACGCCGAAAACGATCACATGGAAAGCAGGTGTAGACGTACTCAGCTTTGGCGGGACGAAAAATGGCGTTGCGGCAGGCGAGCTCGTCATTTTTTTCGACAAGACAGCTTCGTGTGATTTTCAATATCGGGTGAAACAAAGCGGACAGCTTGGCTCAAAAATACGCTTTCTCGCTGCGCAGTGGCTGGGACTGTTAAACGAAGATGTCTGGTTACGAAACGCGCGGCACGCGAATCAGGCAGCGCGCGAGCTTGCGCAACGCCTTAGAAATGAGGCAGAGCTGGAAAACGTATTCCCGGTGGAATCGAATGCGGTATTCGTTCAATTGGACGACCAAATAGTGCAGGGCCTGCACACGCGCGGCTGGCGATTTTATAAATTTGTGGAGCCGGACATTTATCGCCTGATGTGTTCATGGTCCACCACAGACGAGGAGATATCGATGTTGGTGGGCGATTTTGTCGCGATTAAATGATTGAACAGATCGCGCTGGCAACGATCTTACCAACGAGATGAACCTACATGAACGAGTTATGGTGTTAGGGGCAGTGTTACTCGCCGGATGCGGAACTACGCGCAACGTGGCTGTGAGTTCATACCATGTGACGCGCGATGTGGCAGTTGGTTCTTATCGCGTCGCGACCGCGCCGGTGCATTACGCTCTGCGGCGCCACAGTAACGAGCCCACCATGGTCGGAACGACAGATGCGATCGAATCCGATGTAACCCAGCCCGGTCATCCTGCTACATCGACGCAGGTGGCCTCGGCACCCCAGCCACGGCGAAAGACTGAGACGACAAAATCTCAAAAGCCGGCTAAAACAACTCAGCCTGTCGCGCACACCGACACAACGCAGCCCGAACCAAAACCGGCTCCGGCGCAAGCGTCCTCCACGTCGACGACGTTCCCAACTGCCAAGGCGGTGCCCGACAAGCCGGGCTATGTGTTTAGTCCATTTGATTCGAGCGGCAGGTACGTTGACGTGAGCGGTTACACGCCGGGGACCAAAGTTAAAGATCCTTGGACTGACAAAATTTTTGTTGTGCCGTAGATGCTGTAGCCGTCGCCCGGTGGGCGACGCTTACCGGGTAAATACGGAGGGTCGGCTACAGTCGGCTGAATTGCCGTCGAGTGCAGCGAATGTTACCTAATCCTATGCGAATTGCGGTGAGATCGTCTGTTTATTCACTGCTTTGCTGGCTGTTCGTTGCCGTCGCCTCACATGGCGTTGCGCAAACCTATCAGGGAAAACAACTTGTTAGGCCAGAGCTGCTGGCGGACACAAACGCGATTGTTCCAGGCAAGCCGTTCATGGTGGGGCTGCTACTGCGAATGGCCCCGGGCTGGCACACTTACTGGAAATTTTCCGGCGATGCCGGGCTGCCCACGGAAATAAAATGGAAACTGCCGTCCGGCTGGAAAATCGGCGACATCCAATGGCCAATTCCGCTTAAAACCAACGATCCCGGCGACATTGAAACGTATGGCTATGAAAATGAAGTCCTGCTGATGCAGGAGATCACGCCCCCGGGAAAAATCGACAGTTCGTCAGCGAACCTTTCCGCCGAAGCAAATTGGCTCGTATGCGAAAAAATTTGCATCCCAGGTGGCGCAACATTGCAGTTAGATCTGCCTGTAGCCTCAACAAGCCAGCCGGCGAACCCGGATGTGTTCGCGCGTTATCGCCGTTTAGTTCCCCAAAATCTCCCGGGACCTGATATGGCGCGTGTAGATTGGAGCCGAGTTGGAGCCGATCTTCGCTTGAAAATTACCAGCGAACCTTTGGCGAAATATCCGGCAGTCGATTTCTTTCCGTTGCCGGGGCAGGACACGATCACCGGGCATCCTGCGGTTCAATCGCGGAACAACAATGAAATTGTATTTCGCATTCCGCTTGAGTCGGCGCCAAAGAATCTTTCGTCGATGGCAGGTCTGGTGGTATTTGCGCAGCAGCCGAACGGCGATGATCGCGCGGCGTGGCAGATCACGACTGCGCCGCCTGTTTCTGCCAGTCGTCCGGCGCCGGCGCGCGGAATTTTCACGTTTCTACTCTTTGGGTTTCTCGGCGGGCTCATTTTGAACTTGATGCCATGCGTATTGCCGGTGATCTCGCTCAAGATTTTCGGCTTTGTCCAACAAGCGGGACAGAGTCGTCAGAAAATTCTTCGCAGCGGGATTGCGTTCACCGCTGGAATTTTTGCGTGGTTCATCGCGCTGGCGGTCCTGCTGATAGTCCTTAAAGGCGCCGGGCGTGATGTAACCTGGGGCGGTTTTCAGTTCACGAATCCTTACTTCGTCCTCACCTTGAGCGTCATGGTGCTCGTATTCGCGCTGAACCTCTTTGGTGTGTTTGAGGTTTCGTTGCCACAATCGGTTACGCGTAATTTGCTTTCGACGAGCGAGCGCAAGGATCTGCTCGGCTCATTTTCCCAGGGCGTGTTCGCGACTGTGCTGGCCACGCCGTGCACGGCGCCATTTCTCGGCACCGCTCTCGGCTTCGCGTTCACGCAGTCAGCGGCGATCATTCTGGCAATGTTCATTGCCATCGCTGCCGGTATGAGCGCGCCATATTTCCTTTTGAGTGCACAACCCGCCTGGCTGCGATTTCTGCCGAGGCCCGGGCCCTGGATGGTGCACGTGAAACAGTTCATGGGCTTCCTGCTGTTGGCGACGCTGCTCTTTCTTCTTTACGTGCTCGGGGCAGAACGCGGGTTGGAAGGAGCGATCTGGGCTAGCTGTTTCCTGCTTGTGATCAGCGTCGCGTGCTGGATGAAAGGCGCGTTTGTTGTGCCAACAGCACCAGCTGTGAAGCGAGTCGTCGTGCTCGCGCTCATGCTCCTGCTCGTGATCGGAAGCGGTGTTTATTTCATCGGCGACAAATTTCAATCCGCAAAAATTGCTTCCGCAGATTCGCAGCTCCGAGGTGACTGGCAGCCGTTCACGCCCGAACGCTTGCAGACCGAACTGGAGCAAGGCCGGACTGTCTTTGTCGATTTCACCGCAGCGTGGTGTCTTACGTGCAAATTCAATGAAGCCAGTGTACTTGAGGCTCACGATGTGCGAGAGGCGTTCCAGCGCCACGGGATTGTGAAATTGAAAGCCGATTGGACCAACGGCGATCCCGTGATCACAAAATTATTGCAGCAGTTCGGCCGCCCGGGTGTCCCACTTTACGTGCTTTATCCCGCGAAAAACGAAGAGCCGATTGTTTTTCCAGAAGTGCTCACTAAAGGCATGATTCTGGACAAGCTTGAAACCGTCGCGAGCCGCGTCGCCTCGCAATAATTCGGCCGCGGGCTTTCGCGACCCCGTGGGACATGCGCCGGGAATCGAACCTCTTCACGTTGAAATTTTTCCGGCCGCGACGATTGTTTTACTCCACGAACTTTAAACGTCTCAGCAACTCTGCTTTCTAATAACTCATATGAAGATGAAACTACTCTTAACCGCCCTTACATCATTGATTGGAACGGCAGTCTTTGCCGCCGATGCGCCACCGGTCGGCAGCGCAGCGCCCGACTTTTCGCTCCCGGACGCCAATGGCAAGGCCCATTCGCTATCGCAGTACAAGGGCAAATACGTCGTGCTTGAATGGTTTAATCCACAATGCCCGTTCGTAAAAAAGCATTACGGCAGCAGTAACATGCAAAACCTGCAGAAAGAGTTCACGGACAAAGGCGTTGTGTGGCTGACCATAGATTCCAATGCGCCCGGCACAGAAGGAAATCTGACGCCGGAAGAGGCACAAAAAATCGCGACTTCGTGGAAGACGCATGAGACCGCGCTGCTGTTGGATCCCGAAGGCAACGCAGGCCGCGCTTACGGCGCGAAAAACACGCCGAACATGGTGATCATCAATCCAGAAGGGAAAATCATTTACCGCGGCGCAATCGACAGCAAAGCGACGCCAAACCCATCAGACATTCCGAGTTCTACGAACTACGTGAAGGCGGCACTGGATCAATCGTTGTCCGGCAAGTCCGTCGCAACACCAGAGACGAAGCCGTACGGGTGCTCGGTTAAATACAAATCCTCGTAGAATTCCTATAGGATTCGAAAGTTTTAGAGCGGCGGTCTGAATGCGACCGCCGCTTTTCTTTTTGGCGACGATGTGAAGGATCAAAACGACGCGAGGACGCGTCGCACTCCAAAAGCTTTCGCGAAAAACCGCGAGTGTTGTTTGGATTTTGCACGAAGTGCTTTAGGAGCGCGTACGCGTCCTCGCGTCGCTTTTGCGGTCATGATTTGATGTGCAAGCTTTCGCATCGTTGCTTGTGCTTGGCAGGCAGTTTCCATGGTGTCCGCAGAATCAAAATCGTTCAGGAATGAGCACCTTCTCATTCTGGTGCTGTGCATCGCCGCTGCACTCCGTGTTTTCATTTTCTCGGCAGCATTCCCGTTCTTCAGCAACATTGATGAGGACCTGCATTTCGATCTGATCACGCAGTATTCGCACGGTCAGGTCCCGCGAGGTTTCGATCGGCTGAAAGAAGAAACGCTGAACTGGATTGTTCCTTATGCTTCGTCGGAGTTCCTGTCTTCCCCGGAGCAGTTTTCAGATGGGAAATTTCCGCCGCCATTATGGAAAGAACCCTGGCCAAAAGTGGAAGCCGAGATTGCGTCAACGCGAGCGGCATGGAGCGGCGAAATCAATTTCGAATCATCGCAGCCGCCGCTGTACTACGCTCTTGCGGGCCTGTGGTGGTGGATTGGGAAGCAGATTGGATTGGCCGGCATTCAATCATTGTATTGCATTCGGTTCCTGAATGCTGCCCTCATGGCGATCGTGGTTTGGTTGGGTTATGTGGCCGCCCGAACAATTGCGCCGGAGCGCCTCGATCTGCGCATCGGCGTGCCGCTACTCGTGGCTTTCATTCCGCAGAATGTGTTCTACGCAATGAACAACGATGTGCTTTCGCCGCTCTGTTTCGGCGTGCTGTTTCTTTGCGTTTTGCAATGGTTGCGAAAGGACGCTCCGAGCTTATCGCTTGGAGCGCTTTCAGGTCTGGCACTGGCAGCAACGTGCCTGACCAAGCTGTCCAATTTGCCGCTCGTCTCAGTCGCGCTCGCGGTAATGGTTGCGAGATCCATCGCGATCATTTCACGAACACCGCGTGCCGGGCTGAGCGCGCTGGCCGCGCTGATTTCGTGCGCCGCAATTCCGGTCGGTACTTGGATACTGTGGACAAAATTTCATTTTGGCGATGTCACCGGATCGACGGCGAAAATCAGTTTGCTTGGTTGGACGCGAAAACCGTTCGGCGATTGGTGGCAGCATCCCATTTTCAGCCCCCACGGCCTTTGGGTTTTCTGGTCGGATTTAATCGCAACTTTTTGGCGCGGCGAAGTTGAGTGGCACGGCAGAAAGTTCGATTGGGAAATAGCGGATCGGGTGTACGTCGTTTCTTCTCTGATGTTTATCTTGGCAGCGATCCTCGGATTAAGAAAACAATTTACACTTTCCACATTCCAACGGCGGGCGATTGCTGTTGCAATTGTGACTGTTGTCGCGGGAATCGCTTTCCTTGGGCTGCTTTCAATTCAATTCGATTTTGGCAGTTGTGTTAATCCATCCCGTTTGCATCCGTACTTCACATCGGGCCGCCTGCTGAGCGGCGCGATCATTCCTTTCGCGCTGAGTTATGTCTATGGGATTTCCTGCTTGTGCCGCCTCGCGACTTCAAGATTTCGACAAACTCGCTGGATTGACGCCGCTTCGCCACTCATTGTGCTCGGCGCAATTGTTGTGTTCTCGCAGGCTTCGGAAATCGTTATCACTCACCCGGTGTTTGCCAGCGAGCACAACTGGTTCCATCGCTAGCCTGGTAAGGACCTGCGCAGACCACGCTGTCGCTACACAACGCCGCGTGACCTCGGTGACATCCGTGCCACCCATCGCAAAACGGGCATTGGCATTAATCGAGCGAGAAGCATCAACAGCTTCATCGCGAACCCCGGAATGATGAGCGGCCGATCTGCTTCGAGTGCTGCGAGCGCATCGCGCACGACCTGTTCGACTGTAACAACGATAAACTGCGGACCGATGTCAGGCTTCATTCCCTCCCGTTTGGCGACTTGCTGGAATTCCGTCACAACAGGACCGGGGCAAAGCGCGCACACGCTTATCCCCGTTTCCCGGAGCTCGGCTCTAAGCGCTTCGGAAAAACTTGTCACATACGCCTTCGTAGCGGCGTAAACAGCGGAGCCGGGGATCGGAAGAAAGCCAGCCGACGAACTGACGTTGAGAATGGCGCCCCGCTGCTGTGAGATCATTCGCGGAAGCACATGACGAGTAACCAACGTTAGCGTTTCGACGTTTACGACCGTCATTTCCTTGTTCCGATCAGGATCGCTCTCCGCAAAAGGACCGCTGTCGCCGAGTCCGGCGTTATTGATCAAGAGATCGACGTCGAGTTTCTCGCGATCAAGTTGCTCCAGGAAAACTTGCAACTGCCCAAGATCAGAGAGATCGACTTTTCGAACGTGAATAAGAAGCTTCGGATGTTCTCGCTGCAATTGATCAGCCAGCTCGATCAGCCTTTCATCGCGCCGTGCGACTAAAATCATCGAACGTGCACGACCGGCGAGTTGACGTGCAAATTCACGACCGATGCCAGCTGAAGCACCTGTGATTAGCGCATTGCAACTTTCGAGTTTCATCGCGGAGTGCGGAGCCCCTGCGACGCCGCACCCGGTCTCGCGGAAGCTCGCCCTTCCAAGGATTCCAGCTCGCGCTTTGTCAATGGACGCCAATGACCGCGCGGCAAGTCGCCGAGGCGAAGATTCGCGATGCGAACGCGGTTGAGGTCTTTCACGCGATAACCAACGGCTTCGAACATACGGCGAATCTGACGATTAATTCCCTGTCGCAAAATAACGCGCAGCCGGACCGGCGACACCGAGTGAAGTCGTACAATCTTTGCTCGCCGACCATCGAGAAAAATTCCGCGCAGCAGTTTCGACGTAATTTCGGGATCCCACGGCCGATCCAGTGTCACTTCATATTCCTTCTCAATTTTGTAACGAGGATGCGTTAGGCTCTGTGCGAGATCTCCATCACTTGTCAGGAGAAGCAGACCTTCGGTCTGTGCGTCTAGGCGTCCAATGTTGAACAGCCGCGAGAATTTTGCCGGCAGCAAATCAAAAACAGTATCGCGCACGTGCAGATCTTTCCGGGTCGAAACGAATCCGGCGGGCTTGTGCAACATGATAGTGAGCGGCGGCGCGACGTGAACAAGTTTGCCATTCACCTTGACGTGGTCGCGTGCGTCGGGTTGCGCGCTGAAGTCGGTGCAGATTTGACCGTTGATAGTGACCCGGCCCGCGGCGATCAATTCATCGCAATGCCGACGCGATCCGATACCCGCAGCGGCGAGGAAGCGATTTAAGCGCATTAAACGAGCTTAACGGCCCGCTTCACTGCTTCAACGTGCTAAACGTCGGGCTTTGTCTTCGGCAGGCCGATCACTTTCTGACCGTCCTTCCACTGTTTGCGTTTCTTGAGAAGCTCGACACGCTCAAAGCGTTTCAACACGTTGCGCTTAGCCGCAATGGTGCTGGCGCCTTTTAGACTGCGATGTTGCGACATAAATTCCTTGAGCCGGTGAAGAGTTGAAACGGAAGTGAGCCGGCACATTAGCGCGACTCGGTCGTTTTTCAAGGACGCCGAACAACCGACTGAATTCATTTTAGAGCTGATTGCTAAGCACGACGTACGTACCGGATGTAGTGACCTGGTGATAAACATGAAACCGGCTGACGACTCGCCCTTTCCAGTAGTCCGCCCGGCTTTGCTCCACGATCAGGTAGACCGCATCGGGTTGATCCCATTTGTCCAGAACCGCTTGTTCGTCCAGAAAAATGTCAGTGGCAGGTGCGCCGATCGGAGCTTCTTTCCGGGGATTTTGGTTAACGAAAAAGAACCTACGATTGAGATAAAAAATAAGACTGCTGCTATCATCCAGCGGCCCCTCGAACATCGCGTGGCCGCCTGTCTCCAAGCGCGGATTAAGGTAACGGGCGACATCGGCAAGTGAGAAATAGGGCGCGGTTTTCGCGACGCCTATTACCATGCTCAGCCCGGCTGGAATCATCGAGGCCGCGAGAGCAATGGCCGCGAGTTTCTCGTGTTGTTTGAAAATGAAGTAGAGCGCTATGATCGAGAAGAACACGAATGAGATGGCGGTAATCACGAGCATGGGCCGCAGTGCTACCCACGCGGAGAGAGGCATATCATGCAAGGCTCTCCAAGCGGTCCAGCGGGCGTCCATTACTCCCCAATTTCCGCTTAAAGCACGCGCGGCGCGCGCCGCGAACAGCGCTCCGCCCGCAAGGATTAGACCGACGATACCCACCGCGATTGCGCTCGCGGCGCGCAACGATTGGGGAGTACGATCCCAAGCCATGGCTGCCCAGAGCGCGAATGCGCTCCACATGCTCATGGAATAATAGTCCTGTCGTTGTCCCAAAAAGAGCAGCGGAATGAACACCACACCCATCCAGCAAAATAGTAACGCATCGCCGAAATTGATCTCCCGCGGCCGGGTAATGCGGCGCCAGGCAAAAATGACACCCGGCAGGAGCACGATCGACCATGGAAACCACCAGGCCACGTGCAGGATCACAAATTGATAAGCAGGCACGCCGAGGAAATCGTGCGTCTCATCCGTGAGGCCGCGCAGGTGTCCCAGCCATTCGGATCTGACATAACGAAAATAATGCGGGAAATGCCATTGTGCCCAGATGTGCCAGGGCGCCACGATCAAAAGAAAAATCAACGCATATTCCCACCGCAGAAGCGCGCGAAACCGTATCCTCGCTTCGCGGTAAAAAATCGAGAGCAAAACAAAAACCACCGCGGGGTAAACGATGCCGAGGACACCTTTCGTTAGGCAAGCTAGGGCAACGAAAATCCAGACACCGCCGAACCACAGGCGCCGATAGCGCCTGCGCTCATAGCCGGATATTCCGCAGAACATCGCGCCGGTCATAAATGCGGTGACGAGCGGTTCGGGCATGACAATGCGCGCGAGAAGAAAGGTGCCGCAGAAGCTGAGATAGATCAGACCTGCGATGAAACCGCGCCAGTAATCCGAGAGTTTTTCGCCAATTAAAAAGATAAGTGCAGCCGTCGCTACCACAGCCAGCGCGAGCGGCAGCCGGGCCGCTGCCTCATTCACGCCGAGAATCTTGTACGAAGCAATGATGACCCAGTAGAGCAATGGCGGTTTTTGCAGGCGCGGTATGCCGTTGTTCGTTGGAAGCAACCAATTGTGGCTCGCCACCATCTCGCGCGCGGCTCCCGCGTATTGGCCCTCCGTCTCACTATAAAGATCGCCGGTGCCAATGGTCACCACGTGCAACAGGGCCGCGAGCGCGATCAGAATTACTAACAGAGCATGCCGCGTGGGCGGCGGCGGCAAAACGCGCGGTTCCAGCAGCGTCTCGTCGATGCTTAGGGTGCGAGCGCTCGCGGTCATCGCATACAATCTCCACCGGGAGTTGTTCCGACTTGAGATTCGCGTTCGCTGCGTTCGCTGGATTCGAGTTTGTCGTGCGTTTTCCAATGCTCAGGCAAACGCAGCAATTTTCCCGTCGGCATCTCGATCAAAGCCAGCATCTGGCGGCACTCGGCGATCAATATGTTGTCTTGTAGGCGCGTGATCCGGAATGCACACCAGAACCGCGCGCGCTCTGCGCGATCCAGCCAGCCTTCAATCACCAGTTGATCACCGAGCCTTGCCGGGCGCCGATAATCGATCTCAGTCCGGGCCACAACCGGATAGGTTTCCTTTTCCGCCATCTCCACGACGGGGAGCCCGAGCTTCTCCGCCAGATGCGTGCGTGCGATCTCGATGAAACGCAGATATGCGATGTTGGATACAACGCCTCCGCAGTCGGTGTCGAAAAACATCACCTGCACGTTTGTGCTAATACGGGGAGCCATGGCCAATTTCACATTTTCAATCTAAATTAGATTTGAGCGTTCCGTTCCGCACGTTTTTTGAATACGAGACAGTATGATCTTACGAGGTTCCCAACATGTTTGCGGTACTCGCGCCCGACTAATTTCGTTCTTCGGGTTGATCCTAGTACTCCACGCGGGTTCGGTCGGAGCAATCGCAGGTTCGTCGACATTCGCCGGAGTCGCTTTTTCTCCGGGTTCAACCGTCAAAGCCAACGTTCCGTTAAGTGCTCAGGAAAAATCGTTGGCCAGCCAAGGCGGGAACGTTGTGCCGCCGAACGCCATCGCGATGCTCGCCACTCCTTCGAATTTTGATCCACAAAAAACTTGGCCGGTATTGGTCGTATGCTCCACCAGCGATTTCAAACGGCAGAATCGCGATGATCTCGTCCAGTTTTATCGCACAGTCGGACTCTCTGAACGCTGGTTGCTTCTGGCCGGAGACGGGCCGCAGCACGCGCGGAACGATACTGCCGCCTGGCGTGGCGCAATGACGCTCGCGGCGGTGGATGCGCTGCATCGCAGTTTTTCCGGATCGGACAAATGGCCGGTTGCGTGTGCAGGGTTTTCCGGAGGAGGAAAAGGGGTTGGCTACATTGCGCCTCTGCTCGCGAGGAATGGCTGCCGCATTGCCGGCATCTACATGACTGGTGCGAATGAAGATCACCTAAGCGATGGATACGCGCGGATCCAGCCCGGTGGGAGTTTTCTTAATACGCCAATTTACATCAGCGCCGGCCACGATGATCGAATCGCAACGGTGGAGCAGCAGTACGCTGTCGCCGGTTCAATCAAGCGAACTGGGTTCAATCGAATGCGAATCGGTACTTTTCGTGGCGGGCACGAAGTAAATGACGGGCAAACTTCGGTCGCTTTAGGTTGGTTCCGCGAATTGGCGAAATAAACGCGTGCTGCTTTCAGTGACCGCGTTGTCCATCGGTCGGATTTACGAGCTCAACCGCGCGTGAAATGCGTGCTGGTGTAGCGCCTGATTGCATCGACGAGCCCGTGAGGATCATCAGTACCGACCGCGAGGTTTCGGCCATCTCGTACGGTGATCGCTACGGCTTCAAACCCAGAAACATTATACAGCCAGCCGTACGGCGTCAGATGAATTCCCCAGCCATACCACCAGCGAATGCGAATGGGCTCGCATCCGACAATTTCCGCAAGCCGAACTCTTTTGCGGATAACGCCGATACCAAACGAGGCACAGAGAGTCTCTTCGTCGATCGTAATCCTGAGTCTGTAGAACAGGACGAGGCAAACCAGCAGGATGATCGAAACGATCACCGGCGGCTCGCGATGGAACGGTGATCCTATCAATCCGCCGCTAGCAATCAGAATGATCGCGAGAACGGACCAAATAATTACATGACCGATTTGCGTGTGCTCGTAGTGCGTCACAAGAGTTTGTCGGCATCAGTCGTTGTTCCTGCTTGCTGAAATTTTTCCAACGACTTCACCAAATTCCCCGGCAATGGCCGCACGCGATCAAAGATGCGCGAGGCCAGCGGTTTGGCCGTGGTGTAACCGGCGGCGAACATTTCTAGACGCGCATCCAGATTGTCGATGTAATGAAGCGCCATTGCTTCGGGCGTTTTCGGCGCAACGGGCGAACCAAATGCCGGCTCGCCATGATGAGCACCGATGAGGTGCAACAGATGCATTCGTACGTCTTCCGAGGCCGGTGTGAGATTTTTCCACGTTTCAGCATTTTCGATGCTCAACCTTCTCCATAATGCGTTCACCAATTCGAGTCCGATGGAGATGTGTCCCATCAGTTCACCGAGCTCGTCATAACTCATTACGAATCCATTTTCCGGCAGCGCGTTCTCCCAGAGTTTTCCGGAATCGTGGAAGAGAATCCCCGTGAGTAACAGGTCGAGGTTCAACTCAGGGTAAAGCGGTGCGATTTCCTTAGCCACGCGCATCATTTGAGCTGTGTGCTCGACTAGTCCGCCGCGCCGCGCGTGATGGTAATTCCGCGCGGCTGCGGTGCGCCGGAAGCGGTCGCCCCATTCGCTTAGAAAAGCCTCACCCAACGCTGCCAACCGTGGATCGCTGATCCCGGCCACACTTTGCTTGACGAATTCGAAATCGGACGCCTGTTTGTCGCGTAAATCTGCGGGGCCTTGGAGCAATTCATTCTTTTCCTGTTCCGTCAGCGGCCGCTGCATCCACTTGCGAGCGTCGAGTCCGTATTGCGACTGGTAAAAATCCGCGGTGAGTTCGATGAAATCCTGATTAGTTAATGCGCTGCACGTTTTGTACGCAGGATGATCGCTCCAGACACGCAACGTCATGCGGTCGCATGCGTCAGCCAACGTAAGTTCGCAATAGGGCTGCTGTTCGCGCGTCAACTTCGGCGTCGCGTTTTCCACCTGCACGTGTACGCGTGCAGATGTCGTTCCATTCTGCGTCGCCCTGCGAATTTCCATCAGCGTTAGCAAATTCATTCGTTTTTAATCTAACACGAGTCGCAAGCGGTGCTGTAGTAGAGGCATCTGCCTGTGGGGCAATCGGGCGTCTCGCCTGTTTAGTTCAGCGAAGTGGCAGGCAAGATGCCTGCCAGCCCCACAGACAAGATGTCTGTGCTACGTTCATGCTCCCATGTTTTTGAAGCGTCTCGAATGCAGCGCGTGTGGACGTGAGCACGAATGGTCTCGGCTGCAAAATCTTTGCGGCTCCTGCAATAAACCGCTGTTTGCAATCGTCGATGTCGCAGCGGCGAGCCGGACGCTGAAGCGCGAGATACTATCGAAACGCGAGAAATCATTGTGGCGCTATCGCGAAGTTTTGCCGTTGCCACCCGATGTTGAGCCAGTGTCGTTAGGTGAAGGTGGAACGCCGCTGCTGCGCGCACGCGAATTCGCCGACGATGTCGATCTTTGGATCAAAGACGAGTCGCTCAACCCGACGCAGAGCTTCAAGGCGCGAGGAATGAGCGTGGCCGTCTCGATGGCGAAATATCTCGGCGCAACAAAACTCGCGGTGCCCAGCGCGGGGAATGCCGGTGGCGCGCTCGCTGCCTATGCGGCTCGAGCCGGTGTCGAGGCGCACGTCTTCATGCCGCGCGACACGCCGCGCGCAAACATTGTCGAATGTCGCGAACTGGGCGCTCACGTGGCTTTGATCGACGGGCTAATTACCGATTGCGCCGCGGAAATCGCCCGGCGCAAAACAAACGAAGGGTGGTTCGACATGTCCACGCTCAAAGAGCCATATCGGGTCGAAGGAAAAAAGACGCTCGGTTACGAATTAGCGGAGCAACTGAACTGGCAATTGCCGGATGTGATTCTTTATCCGGCCGGCGGCGGTACTGGTCTCATCGGGATGTGGAAAGCGTTTGACGAAATGGAAGCACTCGGCTGGATCGGGAAAGACCGGGCGCGTATGTTCGCGGTGCAAGCCGCCGGTTGCGCACCGATCGTTCGCGCGTTTGAAGCCGGAGAAAAAAACGCTGCAGAGTTTCCCGACGCGCACACGATTGCTTCCGGCTTGCGCGTTCCAAAGGCGATCGGTGATTTCCTGATCCTGAAAATTCTTCGTGAGTCCAATGGCGGCGCGATTGCCGTCGATGACGAAGAAATGATCCGCGTCGCGCGTAACGTCGGAGCAAAAGAAGGTCTCTTTATCTGCCCCGAAGGAGCTGCTTGTTTTGCAGCTTTGAAGTTGCTTCGTCGAGCTGGGAAAATCCGGTCCGGTGAACGCGTGGTCGTTTTCAATACAGGGTCGGGAATCAAATACCTTGAAGCTTACGACCGCGAATTAGGCGAGTGACACAATCTTACGTTCGTTTTAGCGGCGAAGATGGAAATGCGTTTTGCGAACGCTTTAGATGGCTCGGCGTAGAAACGCCGTCCGAGTTCAAGCGCATCGCTGCGCAGGCGTTTGCAGCGTTTGCCAATCAATTCTTGGAGCCCCGCCAGTTCGTCGGCGAGCGCTTCATCACCGCTTTCCGTTTCCAAACGCGCGCGTAGAAAATTCAAATCGTGGTCAGTCCCCAGCAATTCGCCCAGCACCTCCACATCCTGCGCCATCTCTTCGAAAACTGTTCGGTTCAGTGGCTGCAAAATTCGCAGCTGATACCACACATCTTTCACCCACTTGCGCCAGGCGTGAAAATTTTCCGCGTCGGGATCGTCGATCGTCTTGGCGAGCGCGCGCTGACCGCGCCTGTAAATTTTGCATACTGCGCCGCAAATCTGCTTCCAATTCAGATCGTCCAGTGGCCACGCCATCAGACGTGTTCTCACGTTTTCCAATTGTGGTATCGCTTCCTTTTGCCAACCGGCGAATGCTGCTGAAAAACTTTCGCGTTCGAGCAGCAACAATTCCTCCGTGCGTGGAAAGCCCTGTTTTCCAGAATTTTTTGCCACCTTATCGCGCAGCTTAATAAACGTCTGCCATCGCACCTGCGCATCGCGCAAGTCTGAGATCAATCGTCCGATCTTGCGCACGCAACGATCCTCCTTCGCGTGACAATTTTTGCCAACCGCGCCAATTGCAAGCCGCATTGCCGCGCGCAGCTTCTTGAGATGCTTGCGAACTTCGTGCACGGTGACGCCACGTTGTTTTGCTGGGTGTCGGCACAAGTGCAAAGCCGCGTCGATTTGCTCGCAAAAAACTCGCTTGAGTCCTTCCGGCAGGGGTTCGCGCAATTTCAAACAGAATGCCATTGCGTCTTCTACGTCAGGGCGAGACGCACGTTGCTGTAGCGCTTTTCGCCGGTCACTTCGCGCCCGAACCACCACGGTGCTTTGAATCTGCGACAGCTGGGGGTATCAGGAAATTCCACCTCGGCAACTACAAGACCGGCATGTCTGCCCCGATAAATATCCAGCTCGATCAACAGATTTTCCCATGGGATTTCGTAGCGCACTTTTCGCAGTCTTCTCCCGGCCGTGCCAGGCCACAGCGCTGCGAATTGCTTTTGGCTTAGTTTGATCTCGCGTTCTTCGCGATGGCTGCCCCGACCGACCTTGAATGTCAGCGACGCCGTCTTGTTTGTTTTTCGAAGCCGTACCTGTCTGCCTGCGGATTCGGTGGCCAGATAACCTTGCTCGATAATGAAGTGCCGCGACCGCTTGAAGTTATCAGGTAACCATTCGACTAAGAACTTCCGTTCAATTTCGCGATTCTTTCGCGTTCGATTGCTGCTTCCCACAAGCCGCACATCCTAAACGCGATGCGTTCAGTGTCGAGACTTTCACGCTTGATGCTGTAGCCAAGACCAGTGACCCCGGCATGTCACGACAGCAAGTCCGCCGGCATCAACGATGCCGGCTACAGCCAGAGCCAGGTTCACACCTGCTGAAGGAATTCGCCGAGTGCGGTTGCGGCTGCCAAAACCGGCCACGCTGAGATTGCCACGATGATGGCGAAGAGCAGAGCTTCAATGGTGAACTCCACGGTCCTTTCGCCAGCCAGATAAGACCGGGAAAGCTCGCGGAGCGATTGGCGCATTGCCGATCTTCGGGCGCGCGTTCGTCTGATCATTGTTCGCTTCACTGTAATCGCGGTCATGACAGCACCGATAAAGCAGAAGCGCGTCGCGTCAGGTTACGAATTGTTAAAACGCGGCGACGACTTAGAAACACGCGGTCCGAAGCGGGACCGGATCAGTTGAAGAATTGAAGTGTTGGAGCGGCCGTTGTAGGGCGTTTGTGTCAAACGCCGCAGCGTCTCACAAAGACGCCCTACAATTCTAATTGCTTACCGAGCTCTGCTTCGGCCGAGCGGCATCGATCGTCGGAGCTGCTGCGTCTGCGCTCGAGGAGAGCAAGTGGTAATTAACCAGCGAGATCATGCCATCGTCTCCTTCGACCAGCGCCGTGCAGCTTTCCACCCAGTCACCGCAGTTGTAATATGCGACTCTGCCGAATTCGCGGATCGCTGCGCTGTGGATGTGACCGCACAACACGGCGTCGACGTGGTAACGCTCCGCATAATGAGCCACAGCGGCTTCGAATTTACCGATAAAACTGACGGCGTCCTTCACCGTTCGCTTGGCATAGGCACTGAGGGACCAGTAGCCCAGGCCGAAATGCCGCCTGACGAAGTTAATAAGCGGATTGAGCGAGAGGAGAAATTGGTAGCTAACGTCGCCTGCGAACGCGAGCCACTTCATCCGGCCGCTGCCGGACACCACCACGTCGAGTTCGTGACCGTGAATAATCAATATCCGCTCTCCTGCGGCGGTCACATGGATTGCGTTCTCCCTAATCTCGATATTCCCGTAGGAGCCACAGAAGCTCGTCACCAGTTCGTCGTGATTTCCCGGGATGTAAATTACGCGGGTGCCCTTGCGGGCTTTGCGGAGAATTTTTTGGATCACATCGTTGTGTTGTTGTGGCCAGTAAATTGCGCGCCGCAACGACCAGACATCGATGAGATCGCCCACGATGTACAACGTGTCGAAATCGGTTTCGCGCAAAAAGTCCAGCAGCGCAGTGGCGTTGCAACCGCGCGTGCCAAGGTGCGTGTCGGAAATCCACGCGGCGCGATAGCGTTTTGGTCTTGAAGCGTGCTGCCGCGATCCACCAAATGAGAAACGCTGTTGCTGCGCGTTGGTGGCGGGGACTGAATCGCGTCTGGGAAGAGTCAACGCTGGCATGCGTGATCAGGTGCAAACGTACGAACACGCAGGCGAACCGGCAAAAGAATTAGCGTTACATTTGTGTGGCGAAACGACGTCGGGAGTTGCGTTCGGCGCGCACGGAGTGCCGCGCCCTACCGTCAGCGTCAGAAGGGTAGCGCGGGCAGTCCTCTGCCCGCCGCAATTTCGAAGTGGAATGAATGATCGATTGCGAAAATGAGCGGGCGCCCCGGAAAACTATCCAGGACGCCCAACTCTGCCTTTCGTGCCTTCACCTAACCTTCCAAGAGTGTTCACGTATCTGTGTTAGCCTGAAGTTGTGCCCTTACCTTTACACTGCGCGGTGACAACCAAATGGAGATTGCGAAAAAACGCGGTGACATGCTATTGCCAACGTTGCGAATTCATGGCGAGCACGCGAGCTCACTTGCGAGGACCCGTTTACGCCTCAATGATGTAGCCAAGTGAAGAAACTTACCGCGGCATTCACTATTGCGGTCGCGCTTGCTGTCGCCGGATGCGGCCTGCTCGGATCGGGTGAGGCCGTTAAACAAGACTCTGGTCGAACCGTCTATCGAGCCGCGGGAGCTCCTCCGGACCTCCCGGACATCGCGCCCGTACAACAAGAGGTGCCGGGAGAAAAGCGGCCACGGTCGCCCTAAGTTTCCCTCTGAGACAAACTCTGCTGTCACAGAAACGTAACATTAATTCCATTGCTGGTTTTGCGGCTGTTTCGCATCGTCGCCGGTGTGGAAACCACCGCGCAAGAGCTGTCGATTCCAGCCAAAAAAAGCGCGACCGGAAACCGACGGCGAACCACGGAATCAGCTATCAGAGCGTTCTTTGGCGGCAACGCGCTCGTTGCCATTATCGTACTGACGTTGATTACCATTTTCCTCTTTCGCGAGGGCTCCGGTTTTTTCAGTCAGAATCTGGCGAATTTGCGGCTGTATCGGCAGGCGGGCCTCGAATACGTGGACATCATTCGGGGGCAGGCCGAAAAGCAGACGGCTCTCTCGCGTCAACTCGGCGACATCCGGCTTCAACAAATGCGAGCTGGAGCCGACCAGGCGGCGCTCGAAAAATTCGATGAATTTGCAAATAAATTTAGCGACACCGGCGAACAGTTAAACGGATTGCTCTCGGACACGACCGATCAGGCTCAGGCGCTGCGTGAGACAATGCTGCAGTTCGGTACCCTTGCTGGCGCTGGTGTGATCGACAGGGAATCGCAGGATGAATCCCGCGTCGCGGTCGCGCCTGCCGCCAACGAAACGGAGCAGATGGCTACACTTCGTTCTGCAACGGACAAGTTCGCGCAAATTGCCGATTCGATGAAGGCACAGATAACTGAATTGCTGGCAGCGCCTCCGGCGTTGACGAATGCAAAAGCGGCCAAAGCCTTCGCGAACTGGAAAGCCGAAGTTGAAGAATATCTGAAGCAGCTTCCCGCGGTTGTGGAAAAACTTCGCGCGTGGGACCCGAACACACCAGTGCCCGCCTATCGTGCCATTACCTCTTTTCTGTTTGGCACGCAGTGGATTACGGCGAGTTTTTGGCAGGATTGGTACGGCATCATTCCTTTGTTTGTGGGTTCGCTGATGGTCTCACTCGTTGCGCTGGTACTTGCTGTCCCTCTCGGAGTCTGTGCAGCGATCTACGTAAGCGAGGTTGCCTCATCGATTGAGAAGAGCCTGATCAAACCGTACATCGAATTCATTTCGGCCATCCCTTCTGTCGTGCTGGGTTTCTTTGGGATTGCTGTGCTTGGCGAAACAATCCGCGCTATCTCACGTGCCTCGTTCATGCAATGGGTGCCGTTCTTTCCAATTAGTGAGCGCCTGAATGTGTTCACGGCGGGTGCTTTGCTCGCTCTGATGGCTGTGCCCACGATTTTTACTCTCGCCGAAGACGCGTTGCGCAACGTGCCTCGCAATTTCAAGGAAGCTTCCTACGCTTTGGGCGCGAATCGTCTTCAGACCATCGTCCGCGTTCTCGTGCCCGCGGCGTTGTCAGGGATCGTGTCGGCGGTCTTGCTCGGACTCGGCCGCGTGATCGGAGAAACAATGGTGGTGCTGTTGTGTGCCGGAAACCGGATCGCCATTCCTGATTTCACACAGGGACTCGGCGCGTTTTTTCAACCGGTGCACACCATGACGGGAATCATCGCGCAGGAAATGGGCGAGGTCGTTCGCGGCAGCATCCACTACCGCGCGCTGTTCATGGTGGGCCTTGTGTTGTTCGCGATCACTCTCGCCATCAATTACGGCGCGCAGAAACTCGTCATGCGCTACCGCATGAGCGTTGGATAAAATGGTCGCCGCCTCCTCCAATAGCCGGCGCAGCTTTGTCCAAACGTTCATGTTTTGGGCGTTTCGCCTGGCTACGTATTTCGTGTTGGCGTGCGCCACTTACATCTTTCTCGATATCGTAATCAAAGGAAGCCGGACGGTGTTCACGAATCACGCGCCGTTCATCAATGTGAAATTTCTCACGGAGCCGCCGCAAACGCTCTATGTCTTCGAATATCAGGGCAAAAAAATGGAGCTGAGCGATCGAGAATTCCGGAAATGGCAGGAAACGCACAAGGAACCGGTTGATGCCACGAGCATCGCTTATTCCGCCGGCGGAATTTTTCCCTGCATAGTCGGCACTGCGCTGCTCGTCATCGGCTCGATGATTGTGGCCCTCGCGATCGGAATCAGCGCCGCGATTTATCTCAGCGAATACAGCCGCGACACGCGCTTCATTCGGTTCATTCGCATCGCCATCTTAAATCTTGCCGGGGTGCCTTCGATCGTGTTCGGCCTGTTCGGCTTTGGTCTATTCGTGATTTTCTTCGGCTGGAACGTTTCGCTGATCGCGGGCTGGTTTACGCTGGGTCTGATGATCTTGCCGGCGATCATTACCGCCAGCGAAGAATCGTTGCGCGCCGTGCCCAAAGGATTGCGCGAAGGTTCGCTGGCGCTTGGTGCGACCAGTTGGCAAACCATCCGCAAAAACGTTTTGCCTTATGCGATGCCGGGCATTTTGACTTCTTCAATCCTTGGCATCGCCCGCGTCGCAGGTGAAACCGCGCCGATCATGTTCACGGCGGCCTATGCAATGCGCGATGAAATGCCATGGCAGGTGAGCAAATGGACGGATTTCTTTTTCCAGGGCGTCATGGCCCTGCCGTACCACATTTATGTCGTTAGCTCGAAAATTCCGCAGAACGAATACACCGAACGCGTTCAGTACGGAACGGCGTTGGTTTTTTTGATAGTCGTAATGGTGATTGCATTAGCCTCCATTGTGCTGCGGGAGAGACAAAGGAGACGCTTATCATGGTAACCGTGATGGAACCGCCACAAACAGTTCGGCAACAAACTCCACCGGAACCTCTCGAACCGGCTGCAAATCAGGAGAAACTTCAGGTAATGATCGATGTGCGAGAAGTCGATTTCACTTACGGCGATAACAAGGTTCTCCACAATATCTCGCTGCAGATGCCGGCGCGTGCCGTGACAGCTTTCATTGGACCGTCCGGCTGCGGGAAGACGACTCTGCTGCGTTGCATCAATCGCATGAACGACCTGGTTGACGGCTCGGGCATCAGCAAGGGCGCGATTCACGTCGACGGCGTCGATATCAGTTCGGCCGGATTGGACGTGGTCGATTTGCGACGGCGTGTGGGAATGGTGTTTCAAAAATCGAATCCATTTCCAAAGTCGATTTACGAAAACATCGCATACGGATTGCGCGTGGCCGGCGTAAAAAAACGTTCGCGCATCGATGAAACAGTCGAGAAAAGTTTGCGTTCAGCCGCGTTGTGGGACGAAGTCAAAGACCGGCTCGAAACCAACGCATACGGATTGTCCGGTGGCCAGCAACAGCGTTTGTGTATCGCACGCGCGCTCGCAGTCGGGCCGGAGGTGGTGTTAATGGACGAGCCCTGCTCGGCGCTGGATCCGATTGCCACGGCGAAAATCGAAGAACTAATCCAGGCGCTCAAGACGCAGTACACAATTGTGATTGTCACTCACAACATGCAACAGGCCGGACGCGTTTCCGATTTCACCGCCTTCTTTTATCTCGGCAAACTGATCGAGTTCGGACCGACGGTGAAAATCTTCACGAACCCCGGCGAAAAACAGACCGAAGATTACATCACCGGTCGCTTCGGATAATCCAATTCAGCCGTCAACAAATTGAAATACGCTTCAATTTGTATCGGGATGACTTGGATATGATCCGTGCGAAGCGACCGCAACTGGGACCGGCGTCGGCAGTGACGCGATGATCTGCTCACGCACAAACTTGTTCCACGTGTCCACTGGCGTCGTGATAGATTTTCCCTCGTCATTGAGTTCCAAGTGCATGGCGTGCGCGGCGCGATTGGATAACATCCAACCTAACGGCAACGGCACTTCGGCTGGCGCTAGCGAAAAATAATAAACCTTGGCTTCCTGGTTCGGCGGCAGTGTAGCCTTCAGGTTTTCATAGAAGATTACCTGGGCGTGCCCGATCGCCCGCTGCGCGTAGGTCCCACGGGCATCGCGCGTGTGTAACAAGGCGTCCACCGGCGCCATCACATCTTCGAGGAAGGTGCCGGGCTCCGACCGCTTTTGCTCTACCGCGGTCGTTACCGTCATCTTAGTTTTGGCGCCGGCCGGCATGGGTGCGTTCGCCGTCGGATTATTGCTGATCATAATCAGCTTCGGAACTGTATCGCCCAGATCGCTGCCCGCCCGCCCCATCTCTCTGGTAATTTCTCGCAGGATATCTAGCGCAGTTGTGGCTCCGGAGTTTTCAAAGTAACCGCCGTCAACTACATGCGTTCCATCGGGCGAGAATTTTCCCGCAGGGCTGACGTAAGTAAATCGCGCGCTTAAATGCGCGGCGGCGCTGATCGGCAGATCAACCCCAGGTCGGGCTCGTCTATCGTCTTTCCCTTGATCTTTGAGCGGCATCAATCGTTCCACCGCATCATCGGCGTCGAGAAACTCCTGCCAATTGATCAGCAGGTTGGTCGCAATGATCCGCTTCCCGCGCTCGACCGATGTGCCGTTGAGGCAGAGGCTCGGCACGTAATCGTTATCTGCGCGCCACAAGTCGAGGAAGGACTCCGCAAAGCGATTCGGATTTTTCGTCCCCGCCTTTTGCATCGTGTCTCGCCACGCCTTTTCCCAACTCCGCTCCACCCATCGACCGCGGTCCAGTCCGCTGTAACCCCACGGCCAAAATCGTTGCAGAAAATCGGGGCAAAGCATCGCTGCCATGGCTGGTGAAAGAAAATCGCGGCCTAACATCGATTCCGCCCGAAGGGCGAAATCTTTTCGATCGCGTCCGTCCGGCAACAGCGAAGCGAACACTGCCGCGCCGAGACTGCCGCCGGAAACGGCGCTGATCGCGAACACATGATCGGCGAACGCGGGCTGCTCATCCTGGATCGTCCCAAGCACGGCAGCGGTCCAATACGCTGCGCGGATTCCCCCGCCTTCGGACGCCACGATATAAAGCGGATGGATTGTGCCCGGATATTTTTTGGCTATGCGCTCATGCCATTCCTTCAGCGCTTCGGTCAACCTGGGGCGAGTATAACCTTTCGTCGGCGTAACCGTCCGCAGGTCGTGGTTGTCGTTAGTCAAACTGCAAAGCGCGACCCAAAGCACCGCAAGCACCAGCAGCGGAAGATGCACGCGCTGGCCAAAGTAAACCAGCACGCTTCCCCAAAATACCCAAGCCGCACCGGTTAGGACCAAAACCGCGCCGGTCCCCATTTCACCGGCAAAAACAATTGGGTTGATCACCAGGAGCAGAGCAAAGACCAGCGATATAGCGCCCACGGCTCGAATCGCTATCTTGCTGTATCCTTCCATCTGCCTCGCAGGTCGCGCCGTAATGAATTTTCGGCGCATGTGAAATGCGAAATACATCAACACTGCTCCGGCGTAGCACAGCGCGCAGAGAAGCTTGAGGCCCCACGGCGCGTTCGATTCGTAACGAAAGGTGCACAGCAGGAAGCCGGTGCCGACAATCGCGAAAGGTAACACGCCAAGCATGCGCGGAAACTCCGACCGAACCTTCGCTCGTAATTCACTCCACCATTCGTTCTTTGGCGGGGGACGTTCGCGACCCTTGAAGAACTCGTAGTTCAGCAGCACCCGTGCGCTGTACCAGCTTGCCACCGACCAAGCGAACAGCCCAAAACCAAACAGCACTATCCGCCACACATTAGTAGCGCCGGTTTGATCGCCACGTTCAGCCAGGGCGCGCAGAACTTCCTGTCCCTGTTCGACGTAAAGAAAAACGACGCCACCAAGCACGGCCATACAAAGGCTGAATCCGCAAACGCTCAGTTCGGAGAGAAGATCGAGCAGCGGGCGGAGCGATTGCACGGCCGACGCCGTTAGGGAGGGCGATTGAGGTGGTTCGTTCCCAGTCATGACGAAGTCTTCGTTTGCCTGGCATTGACGAACATCAATTGCCACGGCTCGGCCACTACCGAAGTAGTGTCAGCGAAGAAGAACAAGGCCGCTCCGCTCATAAAGAAAAACTTCCAGGAATGATTACGAGAACCTGAGACAGATTTCCGAAGGGAATGATTAGGAGCACAGCCATCGATGACCTTTACTGAGATCGCAAGAGATACAAAGACACCAACAAAAGAAACACGAGTCAGAGCCTCTGTGATTGCTGTGGACGTGGTGTGAGAATAATTTAGGCGAATCAGAGTGTCCAATGGTTTGAAACGAAAAGCACGAAAAGGCCTAACGAGGCAATACAATGGACCGCGTTATTGCGCGACATGTGCTTTGACTGTTGGCCATCCACCTGCTGGCCGGATTGATCACCTTCCAGCATGATCGGCTCGTTCTCGCTGGGTTTCTTGCGGCGATGGTTTTCGATAGATTTGCGGCGCTCGCGAAGCGCCGCTAATAACGACCATGAAAATTTCGTGCTTGTTACTCGCGCTCTTTTTCTCTGCAGCAGCGTTGCTCCTTGGAAATGATGAATTAAGGGAACGCTTGCAACCGGCGCTTGAGGCGATCACGCCGGACGGTCTGCTCGCACACATCAAAGTTCTCGCGTCCAATGAATTTGAGGGGCGCGCGCCGGGGTCAAAAGGCGAAGAGCTTTCGGTCAAATACATCACCGATCAGCTCAAAAAGATCGGACTTAAACCGGGAAATCCCGACGGGACATACACGCAGGAAGTGCCCCTCGCGGGGATCAAAAGCGAACCGCGAATGTCGTTCGTCGTTGGCGACAAAACGATCAATCTGAAATCTCAGGATGATTTCGTTGCTTCATCGGCGCGGCTCCAGCCGGAGATCAAGATCGAGAAGTCAGGTCTGGTCTTTGTCGGATACGGCGTCGTTGCGCCGGAGTATGGCTGGGACGACTACAAAAATGTCGATGTGAAGGGCAAGACGCTGCTGATGTTGATCGGCGATCCGCCGATTCCCGATCCAAAAGATCCGTCAAAGCTCGACGACAAAATGTTCAAGGGTAAGGCCATGACGTATTACGGCCGCTGGACCTACAAATATGAAATCGCAGCGCAAAAAGGCGCGGCGGCGGCCATCATCATTCATGAGACAGAACCTGCTGCTTATCCCTGGCAGGTAGTGAAGTCGAGCTGGAGTAAAGAAAACTTCGAGCTCGATAATCCGAACAAGAACATGGATGCGGTCTCGGCGCGTTCGTGGATCACGCTCGATGTTACGAAAAAATTATTCGCCGATGCCGGCCAGGATTTCGATGCGCTTAAGAAATCGGCGATCACCAAAAATTTCCGACCTGTAGTCCTGAATGCTAAAGCTAACATTGAGATCAAACAACAGGTTCGCTCATTTAAATCGCACAATGTCATCGGCAAACTCGAAGGCAGCGATCCAAAATTAAACGGTGAATACATTATCTACACTGCGCACTGGGATCATCTCGGCCGACATCCCGAATTGCAGGGCGATCAGATTTTCAACGGTGCGATCGACAATGCCTCAGGTGTTGCTTCAGTTATCGAACTCGCAGCCGCCTTCACGAAGGTAAATCCACCGCCGAAACGGTCGGTGTTATTCATGGCAACGACAGCCGAAGAAGCGGGATTGCTCGGCGCCAAATTTTATGCGGAACATCCGCTCTATCCCCTGCAGAAAACGCTGGCCGACATCAACCTCGATAGCATGAACGTCTGGGGCAAAGCGCGCGATATTGAGGATCTGAGTCTTGGTTTTTCCACGATCGACGATCTTCTCGCTGCCGCGGCCAAACAGCAGGGCCGCAGCGCGATCCCGGATAGCCGCCCTGACAAAGGCAAGATTTATCGCGCTGACAATTTCGAATTCTCGAAAGTCGGCCTGCCGTCGCTTTACATTGGCAAAGGCGAACATCTTCTCTCCCGTTCCGAGACCGCGCCACTCCGGTCCGACGAATTTGACTCAACAGATTACCACCAGGTCACCGACGAAGTTCGTCCCGATTGGGACCTCTCTGGCTGTGTGCAAGATGTTCAACTTTTGTTCGAAGTCGGTTACGAAGTAGCCAATGGCGACAAGTTTCCTGAATGGAAACCGCGCTCCGAATTTAAAGCGAAACGCGATTCAATGCTGAAGAAGTGATTCGATTAAAGTTTGGCCATCCAATTCTCGTTAGATCTAGCCGCGATGTTCGATAAAGCGCTCAAGACATTGGCGCCCGGCGATTACGATCGGCGATGGCTGAGCGACGATACTTTGATCTCATCGTTTGGTATACTGCAAGTGATGCCATTTATGGTATTCAGCTGTGCTACGGCAAACCACGTTCGGAGCGAGCGCTCACATGGATCTCCGGCAAGGGCTTCTCGCACATGGAGGTAGATGACGGCGATCTGAACGCGTGGGGTAATCAGACTCCTATTCTCGTGCCGGATGGTTCTTTCCCGGCCGAGATCGTAATTGCGGAGTTTCGGCGTCGAGCAACGGAGCTCCCTGCCGAGCTGCGTGACATTGTGCTCGGTAAGATCGACGAGTACATTCGCACACGAAAGGTCTAACTCGGCGATGCAACTAACTGTTCCACCGCGCGAGATTCAGTTTCAGATGCCTAAAACAGACTCATCTCAGGCGAGACCTGGTCACGGCGGCAATAACTGATCTTGTTCTCGTTAGGTCCTCCTGTGTTTCCCGATCTCGACTACGCGCGTCTGAAGAGATCTTTTGAGTATTTCGTCGACCATTATGCGCCTGCGAAGCTCATCACGCCTCGGGCACATCCTGTGAAACTATTGGAGCGCGACGAACCCTCACGTATGAGTCGCGTACGCCGTACTCTCGCAGAGGCAGTCGCAGACTTCGTCGATGGCACACAGGATTTTTGCCGTGAACGCGTCTCGGAGATTGATCGAGACTTACAGAAGCGAGGCGCTTACACGTTATCCTTTTTGCGTGAGCACTTCACAAGGCGACGTAACAGGGTCTAACCGATCGATGAAGGCCACTGCCCGGATCGAAATGACTCGGACGTGTTTGCCACAACATCCTGGCGTGGCCTATCTCTTTGACTCATGATCTTCCAAGCTCATTCGCCCTCACGGGCTATCCCGTCTATCTCGCAGATTCTCATCTGATCGTACACACCAACGATGACTGCCAAAGACGAAAACAAAATTATGAATCCCAATGTTGATGGATTTTTGAGGAAAACCAAAAAGTGGCGGAAAGAATTTGAGAAATTGAGAAAGGTCTGTCTTGATTCTGGACTGACTGAAGAATTGAAGTGGGGTAAACCTTGTTACACCTATCAGAAAAGTAACATAGTTCTGATACATGGATTTAAGGAATACTGTGCGCTTCTGTTTATGAAAGGCGCCTTGTTAAAGGACCCGAAGGATATTCTCGTCCAACAAACGGAGAACGTGCAGGCTGCGCGTCAGATTCGGTTCACCAATGTTCAAGAAATCGATGAGATGGAACCCATCCTGAAAGCCTATATCAAGGAAGCCATCAAAGTGGAAAAGGCCGGTGTGGAAGTGGATTATAAAAAGACTTCAGAATTCGTAATCCCTGAAGAATTCCAAAACAGATTAAATGAATCTTTTGCTTTGAAAACTGCCTTTAAGGCATTGACCCCGGGACGGCAAAGAGGATACATCCTTTATTTTTCCGCCGCCAAACAATCTAAAACCCGGGAGGCAAGGGTTGAAAAATGTTTGCAGCAAATTCTCGATGGAAAGGGATTGAATGACTGACGCCACGAAACGTTCGATTGGTCGCTGGATTCACATCGTATTCGCCATTCCGATCATCGGTTACATTTATAGTCCCTTTAAAGAGCTTCCAAACTACGCTCCTGTTGTTCGGTTTGTCGCCTTTCCTGCAATTGTGCTTTCGGGATTATGGATGTGGAAAGGCCATCTCTTTCGACGACTTATTTCCAAAACCCGTTAGATGCATTCAGTCGCAGCGACAACAAACACATGATTACCTCAATTCATAGCTTGATTTACTCCGATGATGCTAACGCGACGCGGGCGTTTTTGCGCGACGTGCTCGGGTGGAAGTACGTAGCCGAGGATTTCGATGACAATTGGCTCATCTTCAAATCGGGGCCAAGCGAGATGGGCGTGCATCCGACGCACAGCGAATGGGAAGGCCAAACGTATGACCACCCGCGTCACCACGCGATCGCACTGATGTGTGACGATATCGAAGCGACAGTTGGCGAGTTACGGGCGAAAGGAGCGCAATTCCGGGGTCCTATCGAGCAACGTGAATACGGCCGAGTCATTATGGTGATCGTGCCCGGCGCGGATGACATTCAACTGTATCAGCCCAGTCACAAGCTGGCCTACAATCTTTAGAGCGTTAACGTCATTGGCACCGATCGTCTGTTGAAATACTGAGATTCCTCGCCTTCGCTCGGAATGACAACTCAGAGGACGTGCGCCAAAGGGGACGAACGGTTCGGCGATCCGTCCCTACCATCACGAGATCACTTGGGGAATGCTGAGATTCTTCGCGTTGTTCAAAACGACAGTTCCGAGCGGGGGTTCAATCCGTTTTCGCCAGTAAGTCAGGTTCTTCCGGCTTAACGAAATCGTGAATCTTTTGAAGTGTAATCACAACGTGTGTGCCGATGTGGACGCGATCGTAAAGGTCGATGACATCGCGCGAGCGCATGCGGATGCAGCCGAAGCTCGCTGGGTTGCCGATCCGGCGCTCCTCCGGTGTTCCGTGAATGTAAATACAACGGTCGCGCGCTTTCTGATTTTGCGCTTCCATTCCTCGTAGCCAGATCACGCGCGAAACAATTGCGTCGCGTCCCGGCGCATCTACCCCCACCATTTCACCTGTCGGTATTCGATTTTTAATGACCGCGCCCGCAGGCAATCTGTCACCGACTTTTGCTGAAACGAACAGCGTACCGAGCGGTGTGCGATAGCTGGCAGCAGAATCGCCTGTTCCGAACTTCGAAGTCGAAATTGAGTAACGCGCGATCAATTTCCCGCGATCTACCAGCGCCAGCACTTGATCGGGCACGCTTACAATCATGTTGGCACTCAGCGGAGCGGCGTGGGCTGCGGATGGATCAAGGCTAACGAGCAGCAACGTCAACGCGAACACCCAAGCCGTCTCTACTTGTGTACCGCGCGGGAAACTCCGTCTCACTTGGAATCACTCTTATCCGCGCCGGGTCGCGCGATTGACTGCAGGTCTTGAATCAGCGAGTCGAGCTTGCGCACATCTTTGCGCCGGCCCTTTTCGGGTTTCAATTTGCGCTTCCGCATCATGATCGTCAGATCGCGGATGTCGTGGAGTTGCTCCCGCGACAAGTCTTCGCCGCGCTTGTAACGGTTTACGGCGGCAGTGCTCTCGGCGAGATCGAGCTCCAGGCGCGCGGCGTACGCGCGAATTGTTCGACGCAAATCGCGTCTCACCGAGTCCAGTTCATCGGTTAGCATCGTGATGGGAGAGACTTCCCGCGGCGGTTTCTTTTGCCGTTGTTTTTTTTGTTTCACTGATTGCGAGTGAGCGACTAACAAAAAGCCCGTCGAGGCATTCTATCCCCGACGGGCTTCCGTTAACCTAACCACGACCGATTCATTTGATCGGTACAAATCCAACCTGTGCCACAATTTTCTGGCCACCGGATCCCACTGTGAAATCGACAAAATCCTTGGCCAGGCCACTGGGGTCGCCGTTTGTGTAGTAAAATGTCGGTCGCCAGTACGGATAGGTGTGCGCCTGCACACTTTTAGTCGTGGGCACTGCGCCATCGATTGGCATTGCTTTGACGCCAGATGCCTTGGTATAAGCCATGCCAACATATCCAACCCCACTCGGATTTTTGCCGACCTCAGCGGCGATCTGCTCGTTGCCTGCCATTTTCTGCGAGCTACCGGCGTAATCACGTTTCTTCATAGCAAGCTCCTTGAATTCGGAGTACGTGCCTGACGAAGTGTTACGAGTGTAGACGGAGATCTTACCGCCTGATCCGCCGACGGCGCTCCAGTCCGTGACGTCGCCACTGAAGATTTGTTCCACTTGTTTCTTCGTTAGGCCTTTGATCGGATTTGCCGAGTTCACAATCACCGCAATCCCATCAAAAGCTACGATCGTTGGCTTCATGTGCTTTCCCTTGGACGTAGCTTCCCCAACTTCAGAAGTTTTGGCGCGACGGCTCGACATGCCGATTTGTGCCGTACCATCAATGATTGCCGCGATCCCGGTGGTCGATCCTTCTGCGGCAATGTCGAAGGTGGTGCCGGGATGTTGTGCTTTGAACTGTTCGGCTAATTGTGGAACGAGTTTGGCCCCCAGCGTGTCGGAACCTTTGATAACGAGGCGATCGGCGTGCGCGTTAGTGACGCCTGTTGCCATGAGCGCAAGGCTAAGCGCGACGTGTTTGATTTTCATAGGCGTTAAATGGTTTGTGTTTTCCAGTGCAAACATCTCAGAACTTCACGCTCATATCCGCCTGAAAGAGTTGATATTGATCAAGCGGATTGACCTGGATATCGCCTAGGCCTCCGGTGCCAAGAGCGCCATTGATGCGCCAGGCATAGGCATATGTGAGGTTCAAGCTGATGGCGTCGGCGAGCAGGTATCCGGCTTTTACAGCTACGCCTTTCTGGTTAACACGGCTATCGAAGATATCCGAATCAACCAGGTTGGGATCCAGCGCGTACTGCTCGGCCCATTGATACCAGGCTCGGAGCTCCCAATCGCCCTTCTTCTTTAACTGGCCAATAGCCCCACCGATCATCCAGGCGTAATGCTGGCCGGTGTGGGCTTCAAATCCCCCCAGATCTGCGGCCGCGTGTGCGCGATCATGACCCTCGATATTGTCAGCGAACTCACCGAAGATGCGCATTGGCACGTCCCAGAGTTTCCACCCAACTTCGGCTGGTAGATCAAAAACCAGCAGGCTGTTGATGCCGGTCTGGTTTGTGGCCAATGAGGCGCTGTTGGACACGGACGGGCTACTTATCCCGCCGACGTAGTGGATGTTAAACGAGTCCCCGTTGCCGGTGTAGTTATAAAGCGTAGGCGCTAGCTGCACGTAGATACCGTTCGGGGCAGTAAGTCTTGCGCCTGTCTGCCATGCCATCATGAACGCGTCGGTTCGAGGGACATACTGAGGGTTTCCTGGGGTATTTGCGGTCGTCGTCGGCCTGGGCCCTATCGGATTCTCCGGATTCGTATCGTCATAAACGTATTGGGCGAGGTTTACGAACAGGTCGAGTTTCCACGGGGTCAGTGGCTTCGGAGTAACCACGGCCTTGAGATCCTTGCTATCCTTGCCATATACAGGAGGCGGCGGCGGGGGGGCTCCTCCTCCAAACGTGAACGTGTGCTTCCATTGCTCCGCGAGGCCTTCCGGATTGATATCGTCATCCCATAGCATCGACGTGGTTATGAGCGGCTGTGGCATTCTGCCGCCTGTAAATTTGAAGTCCGGGAAACCCGTGTACCCGAAATATGCCTGACCCACAAAGATTCCGTCGTCGCCTTTTGCGAATGGGCCGCCAGATGATTCCCCTCCGAAAGTTACGTTCGTCGAGCGCGAGCTGGCACTAGTCTCCAATCGAAGCCCAAAAAACCAATCATCAGCCAGTGTGCCACGGAGCCCAACGCGAAGACGATAACGCTCGCGCTCGCGCTCATACCAATCATTTGGGTTTTCCTCGTGGTCGCTGGGAGTTCTGCCACCTCGATATTCGTAACGGAGACGCACGTCACCGTAGAGCTCAAGCTCGGTAATTGGGGCCGATAGCTTCCATTTTCCAGCAGCCGTGCTGGCCGACTCTTTCACCAGTTCGCTTCGCACTTCCTCAGCTTCCTGGTCACTGATGAGCCTCTTTTTGACGAGCAAGTCGAGCAGCGCCCCTGCATCTTGCGCCCGGGCCACAGTTCCGCCCAGCGCGATACAGAGAGCGGCGGCGGCCAGTGTTAATTTCTTCATAAAAGTTGTTTCTCCTTGGTTGCGCCCCGAAAGCTTTCGAGGCGGGGTGTTGGGTTGTTTCGCTGCGAACAATGAACGGCGATTGTTACAACTGTATGGCGACGAGGTAACAATTGGGTGAACTCGAAAATAATTTCACTGCACCAAGGCATGCGTGGTGAAGTGCAGACTGGACGATGAGCCTGTCGCCCTTAGAATCAGGTAATGCGAATTGCGATTACGCTGGCGGTTACTCTCATCACCACCGCTTCAGCCATGGCGGATGCGGTTAGTGTCACCAGCCCGAATCACGCGCGAACCTACGCATACGGCGCAGTGACCTGGCACCAGCTCTACCTGGAACGAACGCGCGGTGAACTCGCCGCGCGGATCACATTCAGTAATTATCCCTTCGCGGACGCAAACGAGCCACGCACCGACCAACCATTCGACTTCCGGTTCCCAGGTATCCATGTCGATCTAGCGCGGCATGCGTTCGTAGCCACCGGACGCCGCGGCGAATCCATTCCGGTTGCCTGGTTTCGAGGCGATCCGTCATGTGGATGGATTAAGCTGGCGCCTAACGCAAAGATTTATCTCCTCAAGGAGAGCGGTCGCGTAACTGCGACGGTAACCGCGACGAGTTACCCGCGTGATGGAGAGCGCTGGATCGAGTTGGACAACAATTATTCGCTACAGAATCTCTTATGCGCTCTTTTTCGCGAGGTGCGCCTGGGGCCGGGCGGTTGATGTCGGGCAAGAATCTTCAGGATGTCGCGAAAGATTTGACATTCAATAGCGACACGGATTTACGCTACCGATCGATTATGCAAACGCGTTTCCTTTGTGCTTTTGGTTTCCTTATAATTGCCGCATCGGCGGCTGCTACGTCATTCCGCGACGATTCACGCTACGTCGCGCGCGGGCCGCGCACTGGGTATTACATCGTCCATCCCGGCTCAGCGGTAATTCAGCAACTCGGTCTTCAAAGCGCCCCTTTTCGGGATACGTCGGACCCATTGAATCATGGGCGTGGAGCTGATGTACTTGCGTTCCGCTTTAGCACGACTGGTGTGTTATCCATGCCCCCGGCTTATGTCGTGCAGGGGCAGCCTAACGACTTTTACATAAGGCGCATCGGTTCGTTCATTCGTGGGCGTACCACGTCGCATGATATCGAAAGCTTCTTTGGGAGTCCGAAGCAGATTGAAAAGCGGCGCGATGGTTTCATCGCTTATTATACGATCGAGGTTTACAACCCATTCGAAGAGATGTCCGGTGGGAGACGGTAGAAAGGTACACGCTCGTCGAACGAACCTCACCAACACGAAAAGAGTTAGTTACTTTTCAAAGTTTGATTTCATTCCATGGATAATGGTTCTGGCAGACAAATCCTGATTATCGAAGACGAAAGCGACGTGGCCGACCTGCTGGAGATGGCTTTGCGTAAGGCGGGCTTCAAAGCCTCGACAGCGGGCGACGGCGCCAGCGGTTTGCAGAAGGCGCGGGACAACCGGCCCGATTTCGTCATTCTTGATTTGATGTTGCCAAAAATGTCCGGACTGGAGGTCTGCAGAATTTTGAAAGGCGATGCGGCAACGTCTCACATTCCGATTCTCATGTTGACGGCAAAAGCAGAAGAGATCGATCGAATCGTTGGTTTGGAATTCGGAGCAGACGATTACGTGACGAAACCTTTCAGCCCGCGCGAAGTGATGCTGCGAATCCGGGCAATTTTGCGGCGTGGCGAAAAACCAGAGGAAACGCTCAAGGCCGGTTCTATCTCCATCGATCCTGCGCGTCATCAAGTTCGTGTCAACGGCAAACGAGTGCATCTCACCAGCCTCGAGTTCAAGCTGCTGCGAACGTTAATCCAGCGCAGAGGCCGGGTGCAGGATCGCGATAAATTGCTTAACGACGTCTGGGGCTACGAGAGCGTGATCGACACCCGCACTGTGGACACGCACGTGCGCCGCTTGCGTGAAAAACTTGGCAAAGCCGGTGATGTAATTGAAACCGTGCGCGGTTTCGGCTATCGCCTTCGCGAATAGTAAAGGCAGGGCTGTCGGCCTGCGGTGCTGTGGCGTGAGCTATCCTCAGCGCAGTTCCTTCCGAGCACGCAGTCAGATGCGCAGATCCGCTGAGGACAGCGGACACTACAGTCTTGAAGCCCCGCCGAAACACATGAATCTCAAAAGCAGTCCAAAGAGGAAGCTGGCCTAACGAGTGTTTCGACAATACTTTCGCGTTGCGAAACGTTTTCGCACCCGCCTTGCTGCGAAAAGTATTTAGAACAGAATAGAAATGCTGTGACCTGGTTCGTTATTATCCTGATTTACGTCGCCTTCGGATGTATTGCCTTCGTTGTCTGGCGCAAATGGATCGCGCCGTGGGACCAGCTCGAGCTGGTCATAACCCAGATTGGTCGCGGTGAACGGCCGCGAACATTTTTGATGGAGGGCAGCGTGCCTGCACAACGCATCGGGTTCCAGCTGGAGAAGATTGTGAATGAGTTGGAGCAGCTCGAAAAGCAGATCGCAAAACGCGAATCCGGGATGCAAACCATTTTCTCGGCAATGCACGACGCATTGTTAGTCGTCGATTCCAGCCGGCAGGTGATTTTGACTAATCAGACGTTTCGCAAATTATTCGACGCTCCCGAAATTTCAGTAGCGACGCCGCTGTTGGAAATCGTTCGCGATCCAACACTCGATCAGCTGCTAACCGATGCGTTCCGTGGTGACGGCCCGGTTCGCTGCGAGTTGCCTCTTGATGGTTCACAAATTGAACTGCATGCGGTTGCGACCAGGAATGAGTCTGGCGAGATCACCGGCGCACTGGTTTTGTTTCACGACATCACCGAGCTCAAAAAGATGGATCAAGTGCGGCGGGATTTCGTGGCGAACGTTTCGCACGAATTGCGCACGCCGTTGTCGATCTTGCGCGGCTACATCGAGACGTTACTCGATAGCCCCGAAACGTCGCACGAGGAACTCTCCCGAATTCTCCGAGTCATGGAACGTCATTCCAAGCGCCTCGACCTGTTGGCCGAGGACCTGCTGACTCTCGCGCAATTGGAATCGGCCAATCCCCATTTGCGATTGGCTGACATCGATCTATCGACCTTCTTGCGAGACGTGATTCGCGATTTGGAAAAGAAGCTCGCGAACAAACAGCTCCATTTACTTGTCGATGTCTCGCCGGACTTGCCACCGGTCCACGCGGATCGTCCGCGGCTCCAGGAGGCTCTTTACAATTTGCTCGATAACGCCGTGAAATATTCGCGCGAGCATGGCGAGATTCGGCTGAGCGCCCGGCAGCGCGACAGTGAAATCGAGCTGACTGTGAGCGATGATGGCATCGGTATCACCAAAGAAGATTTGCCACGTATCTTCGAGCGCTTTTACCGCGCAGATAAGGCGCGCGGCCCTGATAAGGTCCGCGGAACGGGCTTGGGCCTGGCGATTGTAAAACACATTGCACAGTTACACGGCGGGCGCGTGGAAGCGGAAAGCGAACTCGACAAAGGCACGACGATCCGGGTGGTGCTGCCAGCCGATATCGTGGCTCGTTGAAATCGTTGCGAAGTGCAGCGAAGCCGCTTTAACGCTTCAACGGTTTAATGTGTAGCGGCGAAGCCCGCTGTCACACAAACGTAACAGTAAAGCTTTTGACCGACGGAATCGGCGTGCAGCACTTTCGTCCCATGATGAAATTCCGCAGACCAAAGCTTCTTTCACTGGCAATTGTGCTCGGATTGAGCGCAAGCGCTTCGGCGCAAATGATGATCAATGGGGCGGGCGCGACCTTTCCGTATCCCATTTACTCGAAATGGTTCGATGCATACGCGAAGGTCGATCCGTCCGTACGTTTTAATTACCAATCCATCGGCTCGGGTGGGGGACAGAAGCAAATCCTGTCTCAGACGGTCGATTTCGGCGCATCCGATGGGCCGATGAGCGACGAGAACCTGGCCAAAGCGCCAGGCAAAATCCTCCACGTTCCAACGGTCGCGGGAGCGGTGGTGATGGTCTCCAATCTCCCGGGTAATCCAGCTCTGAAGTTCGATGGAGAGACAATCGCTGGAATGTATCTCGGTCAGATCAAAAAGTGGAACGATCCAAAACTGACGGCGTTGAATCCCGGCGTAAAGTTGCCCGATCAGGACATCGTTGTCGTCCATCGATCGGATGGCAGCGGCACAACGTTTATTTTCACCGACTACCTCAGCAAGGTAAGTCCGGAATGGAAAAGTAAGGCTGGCAATAATACCTCGGTCAACTGGCCAACCGGTATTGGCGGCAAAGGCAATGAAGGCGTGTCGGGCCAGGTCAAGCAGACGCCCGGCGCCGTCGGGTACGTAGAACTTATCTATGCGATCCAAAACAAAATGCCGTATGCCGATGTTAAAAACGCAGCGGGTGAATTCGTGAAACCGACGATCGAATCGGTAACCGCGGCGCTCGCAACTGCCGAAATCCCGGATGATTTCCGATTCTCGATGACAAACGCGCCGGGAAAAGATGCGTATCCAATTGCTGGTGCGACGTGGCTGCTAGTTTACCAGCAACAGAAAGATCCGGCGAAGGGAAAAAAGCTCGTGGAGTTTCTAAAATGGGCGGCGAAAGACGGTGAAAAGATGGCCAAGAACCTTGATTACGCGCCGTTACCGGAAAACGTACAAGAGCGCGTGTTGAAGGAAGTCAACGAGATCAAATATTAAGGAGATCCAACCGGTAATCGAAATGTTCCACCGGCCGAGAGTGTTATTTATTTGCGTGCACAATGCCGCGCGCAGCCAAATGTGCGAGGCTCTTCTCACGCACTACGGAAGCGATCGCTTCGACGCGCAGAGCGCAGGGCTTGAGCCGGGCGAATTGAATCCGCTGGCAGTAGAAGTGATGGCGGAAATAGGCATCGACATTTCGCAAAATAAAACCAAGAGCGTTTTTGATGTGTGGAAGAGCGGCGAGGTTTTTGAATATGTTATCGCGGTGTGCGATGCGGAATCAGCTGAGAAATGTCCAATCTTCCCGGGGCTGACAAACCGTCTGCATTGGCCTTTTCACGACCCTTCAAAGCTCACGGGAACGCAGGAGCAGCAGTTACAGAAGGTCCGCCAAGTTCGCGACAAGATCGCAGCGAAGATTCAAGACTGGTTGGCGTCTCTTCCGGTCGAACAACTGGCCTAAAACATGTCGGTTATCACTGTCGAGGAAGCAAACACGATTCGGCCGGCGCAGACGCGGATGGCGCCGCCGTCGCGCTTTGGCGATAAGGCATTCGAGTGGCTCACACTGGCGATGGCGTCCTCCGTAGTCGTGCTGGTCATCCTGATCGGGTGGGAGTTGTCGGTTGGATCTTCACTGGCCATCAAAAAATTCGGTTTTCATTTCCTCGCTACGTCCACCTGGGATCCGGTGGCGGAAGAATTCGGTGCACTGCCGTTCATTTATGGAACGCTGGTTTCTTCTGCGATTGCGTTAATCATCGCTGTGCCACTCGGTATCGCAACGGCGGCGTATCTGACGGAACTTGCGCCGTTGTGGATTCGACAGCCGCTCACTTCGCTGATCGAAATGCTGGCCGCTATTCCGAGCGTAATTCTCGGACTTTGGGGCATCTTCGTAATGGTACCGTGGCTCCGGAATTACCCTTTTCCATTCCTTAAACAATACTTTGGTTGGATACCACTTTTCACCGGTCCGATCTACGGCCCGTGTATGTTTGCCGGGGGAATCATCATAGCGGTCATGATTCTGCCAATCATTACCTCGGTCTCCCGCGAAATTTTGCGCAGCGTGCCAGATTTGCAGCGTGAAGCGGCTTACGCGCTCGGCGCTACCCGGTGGGAAGCGACCCGCATCGCAGTGCTCAGTTACGCGAAGAAAGGCTTGTTCGGCGCGGTCATTCTGGGTCTCGGACGGGCCCTCGGCGAAACCCTCGCGGTCACGATGGTGATCGGCAACACGCCTCAAATTGTAGCATCGCTCTTTAAGCCGGGGTACACGCTGGCCAGCGTGCTGGCCAATGAATTTACGGAAGCGACGACTGACGTTTACCTTGGGGCGTTGTTCGAGATTGGGCTGGTCCTTTTTGGAATAACAATCCTTGTGAACCTCCTCGCCCAACTGCTGCTGCGAACGATCGCGACAACCTCATCAACACGCGCGGTGCAATAGTCATGCGATCCAAAACAACAGACCATCATACCTGGCGCAAAATCAAAAGCGCGCTGGCATCGACGACTGCCTTTGTTTCCGCCATTCTTGTGATCCTGCCATTGGGTCTGGTGTTTTTTCATCTTCTAATTAACGGGATCTCTTCGGTTAACTGGGATTTCTTCACCAAGTTACCGGCGCCCGTCGGGGAAGTCGGTGGTGGCATGGCAAACGCCATCGTTGGCTCGCTGGAACTGCTCGCCCTTGCTGGCGCAATTGGAATTCCCGTTGGCGTCCTGGGCGGAGTTTACTTCGCTGAATATGGCTCTGCACGCATCAATTCAGTCCTGAGGTTTTTGGCTGACGTCCTCAACGGAGTCCCATCGATTACCTGGGGCGTGGTCGTTTACGGTCTGATCGTATTGCGGTTCAAAAGCTTCTCCGTGCTTGCTGGTGGTCTGGCGCTGGCACTGATCATGATTCCACTCATTCTGCGCACGACCGAAGAGGTCGTTTTGCTCGTTCCCAATGGTTATCGCGAGGCTGCGCTCGCCCTAGGTGTCAGCCGGTGGCAAACAATCGTCCATATTGTAATGAAGACGGCATCCAAGGGCATCATCACCGGCATTTTGCTGGCATTGGCACGGATCGGTGGCGAGACCGCCCCGATTCTTTTCACTGCTTTTGGAAACCGGTTTTGGAATCACAGCCTTTTCCAGCCTATCGCCGCGCTTCCGTTGCAAATCTACACATATGCAATTTCTCCCTATGACGACTGGCATCGTCAGGCCTGGGCTGGCGCGCTCGTTCTCGTTACGGGAATTTTTTGTGTCAACGTCCTGGTGAGATTCCTGACGCGCGGGCGGGGAGCATCGGTTGCTTAGAACATTCGCAAATGGATAATTTAATCATGGCAATACCTGAACAAAAGGTTACGGAGCGCGTCGAGAGCGCTGCCCAGCCGTCCGCTAACAGCGAGCCGACGCCGAAGTTAACTTTTGAGGCGAAGAATGTATCGATCTGGTATGGGCAAAAACGGGCCATCGAGGACGTGAGCCTCAACATCATTTCCAAGGCCGTGACAGCGATCATTGGGCCAAGCGGTTGCGGAAAATCAACCTTCCTTCGGGCTCTCAATCGGATGCACGAGCTGACCCCAAGCGCGCGGATGGAAGGCACGGTCCTGCTGCACGGCGAAAATCTCTATTCTAAAACCGTTGATCCCGCGATTGTTCGTCGCCGGGTTGGCATGGTGTTCCAAAAATCAAATCCGTTTCCGACCATGACGATTGGCGAAAACGTGCTCTGCGGCTTGCGACTGAATGGAGTGCGCAATCAGAAATTTCTCAACGAGTGTTTGGAAAAATCACTGCGCATGGCCGCTCTTTGGGACGAAGTGAAAGATGATTTGCACAAGCCCGGGACAAGCCTTTCTGGTGGCCAACAGCAACGGCTCTGCATCGCGCGCGCGCTCGCCGTTGAGCCGGAAGTAATTTTGATGGACGAACCCTGCTCGGCGCTCGATCCGATCGCGACGGCGAAGATTGAGGAATTGATGTCGGAGCTGAAATCCAAATACACAATTGTGACTGTCACCCACAACATGCAGCAGGCCGGCCGCGTCTCCGATTTCACTGCCTTCTTTTATCTTGGAAGGCTTATCGAGTTTGGACCGACGACAGAGATTTTCACAAATCCTAAAGAGAAACAAACGGAAGATTACATCACTGGGAGATTTGGATGATTTTTCAACGCGCGGCCGCCGGGCGCCCGGCGATTAATGACAGCAAAAAGTGAGCACAACAATGGTTACACCAAAACATATTCTTGGGACATTCGATGAAGCACTGTCGATATTGCGCAATAGCGTGCTCATGATGGCTGGCTTGACTGAACGCAGCCTGGAGCGGGCATTGAAGGGTTTGTTCGATCGCGATGACAATCTGTGCGTCGTTGCCATTGCTGATGACGAAGAGATCGATCAACTCGAGATGCAGGTCGATAAGGATGGCGTCGCGATTTTGTTGCGGTTTCAACCGGTCGCGTCTGACCTGCGGCGTGTCGTTTCCGCCATGAAATTTTCTACGAACCTTGAGAGACTCGGCGATCAGGCAACAAACATCGCGCGTAGGGCGCGGAAATTAAATCAACACCCGCCGCTGAGTGAGGTTGATCTGATTACGCCAATGCGCGAAAAGGCCATGGCCATGTTCAAAGATAGCGTGGACGCTTATGTGCGCGAAGACGTCGACCTTGCCCGCTCGATTGGTCCATGCGATCAAGCATTGGACGAACTGAACCGCGTTGTTAGTGGCAAATTAATCCAGCGAATGGCCCAGGACCGAGACCAACTTCGCGGGTATTTGAACTTGATGTTCGTTGCCCGAGCGCTTGAGCGCGTCGGCGATCACGCAACGAACATCGCCGAGGACGCAGTCTATGCCGCTGCAGCGGAGGATATCAGGCACCCGTCTTTAACCGCCTCCGCCTGAGACGGAACGTTGCGCATGCGTGGCTGATCGGCAATCGTTAAACATGCCGCAAGCCCAGGTCACTCCGCCCGCTGAAGAGAAAAACGATGCGGCAGCTGGTCCGCAAGTTGTCCAAACTCTCCATGACCGTTTTGGTGATCCGAAGAATTTCATCAATCGGGAGCTGAGCTGGCTCGCGTTCAATCAACGCGTTCTCGAGGAAGCGCAGGACCCCACCCAACCGCTCATAGAGCGGGTTAAATTTCTCACGATTTTCAGCTCAAATCTGGATGAGTTTTTCGAGATTCGCGTAGCGGGAATCAAACAACAGATTAAAAGCGAGACGAGCGATGTTGGTCCTGACGGCTTAAGCCCCACGGAGTTGTTCGACCGTATTCAGAAGAAGGTGCGCGAGCTTGTGGGGGTGCAGTATGCGCTTTGGAAAAACGAGTTGCTGCCCGAGCTGGGGAAGAACGGGATCTATGTGCGCGAGATCGCGGAGTTGTCGGCGAAACGCACTGCCTGGGCAAATCGCTATTTTCAGCAGGAAGTTTTCCCAATGCTGACGCCGCTGGCTGTGGACGCCAGTCATCCATTCCCGCATCTCTTGAACCGCAGCCACAATTTGCTGGTACGAGCGAAGACGCGTCGTCGTGGTGAGCCGCTTCACGCAATTGTTCAAGTGCCGCGTGTTGTGCCGCGGCTTATTCTCTTACCTCGAGGCGGCGGTGCGAACGAGCCGTGGGAATACATTTATCTGGCGTCGCTAATCAAACAGCACATCGGCGAATTGTTTCCCGGCTTAATCCTGGACGGCGTGCACGCATTTCGCGTGACCCGGAACAGCGATCTCTACATTGACGATGAGGAAGCTGAGAATCTTTTGCGAACGATCGAGCACGAACTGCGACGCACCAGCCGCGGCAACGCCGTGCGGCTGGAAGTGGAAGCCGATTGCCCGAAAGATTTTCTCCAGCTGCTTCTCGAGTTTTTCAATCTGTCTGAAGCGGACGCTTACAAGCTCGATGGCCCATTGACGATGACGCATCTTGCTCCGCTGGTTTCCAACGACGCGTTTGCCAAACTGAAAGACCGTCCGTTTCAACCGGCCCGCGATCCAGCGTTGCCGCCACACGCGGATTTCTTCGAAGTGTTACGACGACAGGACGTGTTGCTGCATCATCCTTATGACAGTTTCGATGAAATCGTCGAGTTGGTGGAGACGGCGGCAAAAGATCCGCAGGTGCTTGCCATTAAAATGACGCTGTACCGCACAAGCGGGGATTCGCCCATTGTGGAGGCGCTTATCGACGCGGCTAACGCAGGAAAACAGGTTACCGCGATTGTCGAACTGCGGGCGCGTTTTGATGAGGCGAGCAACATTCAATGGGCGCGACGCCTGGAAGAAGCCGGCGCGCACGTGATCTACGGTGTGGTGGGTCTCAAGACACATTGCAAGGTGTTGCTGATCGTTCGACGTGACGCCGACGAACTCCGGCGTTACGTCCATCTCGGCACCGGAAATTATCACCCGCGAACGGCGCGCATTTACACGGATTTCAGTCTGCTCAGCAGCGAACGGCAGCTGAGCGAGGAAGTGGCGACTGTTTTCAATACGCTTACCGGCCTCGCTGGTTATCCCGGATTGAAAAAATTGATGGTTGCGCCGTTCGACATGCACAGCCGGTTCATCAAACTGATCGAGCAGGAGCGCGATAACGCGCTGGCAGGCAAGCCTGCCCGGATCGTCGCGAAGCTGAACGCGTTGGTGGATCAGGAGATCATTGAGAAGCTCTATGAAGCATCCTGCGCAGATGTGACCATTGACTTAGTCGTGCGCGGGATCTGTTGCTTGCGTCCGAAAGTTCCAGATCTCAGTGAAAACATCCGTGTTATCAGCATTGTTGGCCGGTTTCTGGAACACAGCCGAATCTTTTATTTCGAAAATGCCGGGCAGCCGCGGGTTTTTCTTTCCAGCGCGGATTGGATGCCACGCAATTTTTACCGGCGAATCGAGCTGGCTTTCCCGATCGAGACGCCGGCGTTGCGAGATCAAATCATCAACGACGTCATTCCAGCGTTTCTGAACGATCGAGTGAAAGCTCGTGAGTTACAGGCGGACGGCACGTACCGACGTTTAACACCCGAAGGAACACCCGAAGGCGCCGAACCGCGCCGGCAGGCGCAGTGGCAATTTCGAGAAGTATCACGCGAACGCATTAAAAAGGTTGGTGGCTCGACGAAAAAAGCGCGTGCGGACCGGCTGGTACCGATTGCGGTTGTAAAAGAAAGCGGCGCGACTGGAGGGACGAAATCGGAGACGCAGTGAAAAAAAAAATCCTCGTGATTGATGTCGGTGGGTCGAACGTGAAAGTGATGATTTCGCGTGCGCAACGGCGAAAATTTAAGTCCGGTCCGGAAATGACGCCGCGCGAACTGGTCACTCAGCTCAAGTCGCTGTTGCAGGGTTGGACGTTCGACGCGATCGCGATGGGATTCCCGGCGCCGGTCCGCAATGGCTGTATCATGACTGAGCCGAAGCATCTTGGGACGGGCTGGAAACGATTCAATTTTGAGAAGTCGTTAGGCAAACCGGTCCGCATCATCAATGACGCCGCGATGCAGGCGCTCGGCAGTTATCGCGGCCGGCGGATGTTGTTTCTTGGACTGGGCACTGGACTGGGATCGACCCTGATCTGGCAAAACAACGTGCTCCCGCTTGAACTCGGCGACTTGCCTTACGGCAACGACCACATTATCGAGAATTACCTCGGCAAGTCCGGACTGAAAGAGCTCGGCGAAAAGCGATGGGAAGGCGAAGTCCTTCGTGCCGTCGCGTTGTTGAAGAAATCGTTGATTGCCGATTACGTCGTTCTCGGCGGCGGAAGCGCGAAGAAATTGCATCAACTGCCGGAAGGGGTGAAACTGGGGCACAATCGAAACGCTTTTCTTGGCGGCGTTCGGCTCTGGCAAACCGACCCGCAGACCCGCAGGCCGAAGTGGCAAATCCTGTAAGAAATTATCTCGAACATGCAACTCTATTTCCTTCGACACGGTGAAGCCGACTGGCCGGGCTGGACGAAGCCGGATGATGAACGGCCGCTCACCGATTTCGGTAAGAAAGAGGTGCGGCAGGTGGCGAAGTTTCTCGATCGTCTCAACGTAAAGCCGGATTTTATTGTGAGCAGTCCGCTACCGCGAGCGTTACAGACGGCAGGGGTTGCAGCGGAACAGCTGAAGACAAAGTTGTGCCAGGACGAAGCGCTTGAGCCGGGATTTGGGATTACTGAGTTGAGCACTGTGCTCAATCGGCATCCCTCAAAAGTTTTGATGCTGGTCGGTCACGAGCCGGACTTTTCGAGCGTGATCTCCGCGTTGACCGGTGGTTTCATCAAGATGTCCAAAGCAGGTGTCGCGCTGATCGACGTCGATCCCGAGACTCAGAAAGGCAGACTTCTCTGGCTGTTCCCGCCAAAATTCGCGCGCAAAGCGAAATAGGTTTCGGGAGTAATCGCGACAAATCCCGCGTGGACTGGCGGGCTATGATTTTGGTGAACCAGCCGGTGCTGCGCTTACGGCTGGAGAGACAGCAGGCGAAGCCTGTGCCGGCGTGACTGCCGGCGACGACCCTGGCGATGATTGCGTTTTCGCAGGTGCAGGTGAGGTTTGCGCGGGCTGGTTTTTCATCAGTTCGCGACGGAAGGCGCTGCTAGCTACGCTGTGGTGCGAATAAAGGACCGACAGTGCGAACGTAAGCGCGAAAAATATCCCGGCCAGCCACGTGGTGAACTTCACCAGCACATTCGTGGTTTGCGCGCCGAAGATGTTCTCGGTGACGCCGGCGCCAAACGCTGCACCGAGACCTTCACTCTTTGGTCGCTGCATCAGAATGACAAGAATCATCAGGCCAGCGACCAGCACGAAGAGCACCAGGCAAAAGTTGATCAGCAGGTTCATCGGGAGGCGAAATATGGCGAAAGCATACGGAGAAGCAAACGTCGAACATCCAAGGTTGGACCTCCAACTTCGAAGTCAGAGGCGTTCAGCGTTGGGCGTCCGACGTTTGCTTGATCTCGTCCCAAATCGCATCCATCTCGGCCAATTCCACTTCGCCCAATTTCCTTCCGCGCATTTTGAGTTCGTCCTCTAATCGATTGAAACGCGTAACGAACTTATCCGTCGCAGATTGGAGCGCGGTTTCTGCATCGATCTTGCACTTCCGCGCAAGGTTCACGACGGCGAACAAAAGATCCCCAATCTCGTCTTCGATCCTTTCGTCCTGTCGTGATCGAATCGCCTCCTGGGTCTCACCAAGCTCTTCTTCCACCTTAGCGATTACATCGCGAAGTGCTGCCCAATCGAAATTCACTCGGGCGGCTTTGGATTGCGCCTTTTGTGCGCGCACCAACGCTGGCAAGGCTTTTGGCAAACTGGCGAGGAAATGCGAGTCAGCGTTTTTCTCTTCGCGCTTGATCGCTTCCCATTGTTTAAGCACTGCGCCGGCGTCGCGTGCTTCGCTCGTGCCGAACACATGCGGATGCCGCCGGATAAGTTTGTCCGACACCTGCTCAATTACCTCCTCGATGTCGAATCGCCCGTTTTCGCGCGCGATTTGGGCGTGCATCACGACGAGCAACAAAAGATCGCCGAGCTCCTCGCGAAAATGCGCATCGTCCTGAGCGCGGGCGGCCTCAGCCGCTTCGTACACCTCCTCTATGAGCGCCGGCAATAACGATAGATTAGTTTGCTCGCGATCCCATGGGCAACCGTCAGGAGCGCGAAGTTTCGCGACGATGTCGCAGAGCTTCGCGAAGTCCTCGCTGATTTGTGATCGATCATCAGGCATAACGAAACCCGTTCGAACGTGCAGCTCTTCACTGAGCACGGATTTAGCGCGAACTTTTCTGTGCCGACTTACAATGATCGCACTTTGTTCTTTGCGCGATACCGAGCGTTTAGAACACCCCGTTCCGCGACAAAGCGATGAGGGGGCCGATTTTTAGGGTAATGAGACTGATTGATGGCCATCCATCAGTGGCCCATGGTGCCTTGTGTGGCTTCGCGGACTTGCTGCGCACGAATCTGCTTCAGTTTTTGGTATTGCTCAGATGAAAGAATCGCCTTCATCTGCGGATCGGTCTGCTGATGAAGAGCCCTGACTTCTTGCATTTTCATCACAGTTGAAATCGAATTGTCATTCTTGATGTGTTGCAGTTTTGGTACTTCGGATGCAAGAATGGGCAGGATTTTCTCCTTTTGTTGAGGTGTGAGGCTAAGCTGTTGTGCCACAGCCTGAGCTTTTGACATCGCTTCCCCTTTTTGCGCAAAGGAAGCAGGTGCCACCAACGCAAAGATCGCAACGAATAAAGCCGAGATAACGAGGTGGGTGTGTTTCTTCATATTTCTCCTTTGATTTGGCGCGCATGGTGGTGAAGACAGTTCATTAAGTCAAGCCCAATTGCGGCAGACGGATCGCTTCCAGTCGAAAAACGCCCGGGACGTTCCGCGCCTAGCCGGCGGCCGATTTCACAGAATGGCGAGCGCGCAGCGGGCATCAATCGGCTTACCAATAGCGATAGTATCCTGGACGCCCACTAACGCCGACAACCCAACCCCGGTGCCGATAGTAGTGCCCGCGATACTGATACTGGTAGTAATGCCCTTGATTGCGATATCGGTAGTAATGGCCTCCGTAGTAATATGGATAATACCGTCCATGGTAACGATAAGCCGAGGCTGGCGTCGGAATAAAACAGGCAATACCGATCACCAGAGCAAATAATAGCGGAAGAAGATTTTTCATAAGTTTACTGAGTATTAAACGCGGTGACTGTCTTGTCGTCGCGAAATAATTTTTGCTCTGTTGAGATCGCTAGGACAAGAACGGCAGGTTCTTCTTACCTGAGCTGACTTACAACACCAATCCCCTGAATCTCCAGCCTGCATTTTGCGCTATAACAGATACCACTTCAGCTCGCGCGAATTGCGTTTCCTTTCCCATAAGCGGATTCCACCGAGGAAGGCGTTTTCATTTTGACCGCGCACGATTCCCTTCGGCAATCGATCGAACCGGTGCACCAGGCCGCCGCCAAGGACGACGTAATCGGCGATGAACGCGCGCTTTAATTGGCCTACAGCATAAAGGACTTCACGTTTCCATCTTCTCTTCCCCAATTCCGCCAGACCGGGGACACCGAGATGGTTCTCAATGATTTTTCCGCCCGGGTAGGGGAGGTCGCCCAGCTCGAGCGACATAAGATTCCTGTCCCATACCAGCGCGGATCCAAGTCCCGTTCCGAGTCCCAGAAACAGCATGCGTCCGTCGCCGAGATAACTGCCGAGAGCCTGCATGGCTGCGTCGTTGACGATGCGCACTGGTATGCCCAGCGCCCGGGCAAAATTGAAATTGACCCAATCTTTGCCGAGGTGCTTCGGGTTTCGAAGAATTCGTCCGTGGCGTACAGGCGCCGGAAAACCAATCGACACTACGTCGAATTTCCAGCCCCTCACGCTCTCCTTAAATTTGGCGAGAAACTGTTTTGGAGTCATTCGTGAACCGGATGAAAATTCGCGTTCCACGCGCTCGGACATGAGCAGTTTCACGAAGCTGCCGCCGATATCGACGACGAGAATCCTTCTCTTCATGAGCGCGCGTCCGCGCGGGGAAAGCGACCTTATCGGCCGCGCCCGAACAATCGCCCCATGCCGGCCTTCGGTTCGGGCTTCGCAGTTGTGCTGCTGGGCCAGCACTCTACGATTTCTAGCGCAACGAATCGGAACAACAGTTGCCGGGCAGATTTCAAATCGAGCCGCAGATTTTTTGCAATTTGTTGGACGGACCGAGCCCCATTGAACTGCGAGCCGAATTGGGCCTCATCCGAAGTCAGCTTTAATTTCTGGACGCGATCGAAGCCTTCTCTTGTGTAAGACGGGATTGACGCGGGATCGAAACCTCCTTGTTGTTCCGGATTCTGAACGAGGCGCAAAGTTTCCAGTGACCAATCATCCACATCGGGGTCGCCGGTCACATCGCCAAAGCCGCCTAATAGATCGGCGTTCTTTTCAAACATGATCCATACATTTGGTGCCGACCACAGTTGCGAGAAGAGCAGTTGTCCCTGGTGGCGAATTAAGTCGAACGCCGGCTGCCGTTCGATCGACTCGTTGCGTGCAAGCGTTAGCAGAAAAGGAGTTCCGTTTTCTTTCTGTTGATCGCGGGCGTTGGCAACGAGCTCTGGATCAACGTTTGCGACGATGGATGGAGTTTCCGGGCAATAGAGATCCGGGTCCCGGGTTGTGGCGAAAAGAATCTCGCCGTCGCGGGCGAGAACGTCAATGGGTTCCTGGTCCCTGCAGGCTCGCAGCAGCCCGGTCAGGTTCTCTTTCCCGATGGCTCGGATTGCAAGGTTCAAAGGAAACAGATTTGTTCGGCCACAAAAATAAACATCAGCCGTGCCGACTTCCTTCCGCTGCCCGACTTCCGTGGCTGCAGCGTTTGAAAGCGGCTGGGCCCAATCCGACTCAGGCGCGGACGAACGCCACCAGTCGTCGGACTGGAAAGCCTCCGAACTCGTGCCGGGCTCGGACGATGCCTCGCCCTCGGGCGGGGCCGGTGGCCGGTCGATCTGATCGCGCTCTTCGCTGTTTGAACGTTCCATTTGGGGCTTTGGTAGCTTGAGGTTTGCGGGCTGCTGTCACCGCAACTGTTCTGCCGCTGTAAGCAAACCCCTTATCAATGCTTTATCAAGAGGCCAATGTTCGCAACGGAGAACTCTCACGCCCTTCTGAGAATTGCCGCGCCAGGTCGCGTCTGTTGATTTTGCCACGTTCGTTCGTTGGAATCATGTCGACGATAAAGATTCGCTTCGGTACCTGCCATCCGCTCAATGCAGTGCGGCAAAATCGTAAAAGATTGTTTTCGCTTACGTCCGGCGATGCCAGCACGCACGCCGCTACTTCTTCATTTCGTAATCCTGCATCTGTGGGGCAGCCGAACACAACCGCCTGCCGCACTCCCTCAAAACGCAGCAGATGCGCCTCTACTTCCGCCGGATTCACTTTCTTTCCGGCGACATTGATTAGGTCCGAAATACGGCCCACGATCTTCAGCGCGGAATCGTGTCGCTCGAGCAGGTCGTCCGGCAGGAAAACGCCGTTGTCGAGCTTGTGATCATTGGGGTCGGGAAAATAGCCGTCGCTCACCGCTTGGCTGCGAACGCGAATCTGGCTGGCGGACTCTGTTGGATCGACAAGCTCAACTTGGACACCCTGCATAGGCTGGCCTACAAGACCGTCCTCGAACGTTGTGCCGTGGCGGTCGTAGCAAATTCCCCCACATTCCGATGCCCCGTAGAAGGAATGAATCGGTTGCTCGAATTTCTTGAAGAACTTTTTCGCGACTGCGCTGGAGAGCGGCGCGCCAGCAGAAATGCACAGCCGAAGTTTTGGTAATGCCGGCACATCGCAAATGTGGCAAAAGGCTTGGTAAAAAGCCGGCGTACCCGGAAAGACCGTCGCGCCAGTGCGCGCAAGATCCGCAAGCACGGCTCGCGGCGTTCTGTCGTGGCTCACGACCATCGGGACACCGCGGGCCATCAACGGTGTAAGCAAATTGCTAAACCCATACGAATGCGAGACTGGAATTACGCCAAAATTCAGATCGTCACCTGAAATGTCCATCGTGTCGCAAATCTGATTGCAATCAGCCAGCAATTGATGGCTGCGGATTCGAATTGCACGCGGTGCTGCCGTTGTGCCTGAGGTGAGTTTCAAAAGCGAAGGTACCTTCTCGCCCCAATCCGCGGTAGTGTCGGCTGTCCGCAGCCGAGTGATTTGAGGAGAATCTTCGCTGGGGATCGCGAATACTAGAGCCCTCGCTCTGCAAATCTCCAACGCTGCATCGCGCTGTTGCTCGCCGATAGACTGATCCAGCGGCAGAACAACCAGTTGCTTGCGTAGACACGCGATGAAAATCGCTGGCCAATCTTCGTGGTTGCCAAGTTGCACAGCCACGACAGCTCCATGGGGGAGCTTGTCCACTTTGGCTTCGAAAGCACGTGCGCGCCCTTCAAGGTCCCGAAAGCTCCGCGCGATCCTGCCGGTTGCATCGAAAATCGCAGCATCATCGCCTTTGTGCGAGATCGTCGTCTGCCACGCGAGTAGCAGTGGATCACCATGTTTCATCGCTTGCAAAAACCCGAGGTCGCGAATACATTCCGCGCTTCATTAAGAAGATGAAAGCAGGCATTCATCCAGAATATTACGAGACTGATATGGTGTGCGCATGCGGCACGGTGTATCACACTCGCTCCACGCGTCGCGATATTAAGATCGGCATTTGTGCCGCTTGTCATCCCTTTTTCACCGGCGAACAAAAGTTTGTCGATACCGCGGGCAGAGTCGAGAAATTTGCCCGCCGTTACGGCAGCACCAAGGCTGCCCGCGCCGAGAAGAAAGCTTAGCTCATTGTAAAGGCGTTCGCCCGCGGCGAACGCTTTCTCTGCGGCTGACACAGCCGCCACTACACCCTCATGGACTTAAATTCCCTTATCCAACTCAAACGCGAACGCTTCGAACAGCTCGAGCGTGAGATTTCCGATCCGCGCCTGTTCGATAATCGCAAACGCGCTGAGGAGATCATGCGCGAACACGCGAATCTGAAGGATCTGCTGGAGAAATCGCGCGCGCTAGAAACCGCGCGCAAACAATTAGACGATAATCGCGAGCTGGCGACGTCGCGCGATGTCGAAATCGCGGCCATGGCTGACGACGAAATTCCGGAGCTCGAGAAACGCGTCTCCGATCTTGAGCGCGATGTTCAGATCGCGTTGGTGCCGGCGGATCAAACGGAAGAGCGCGACGCGATCGTGGAAGTCCGCGCCGGCACAGGCGGCAACGAAGCCGCTATTTTTGCCGCCGATCTTTACCGGATGTATCATCGCTACGCAGAAGCGGCGGGTCTGAAGACTGAGGACCTCGAATCCAGTCCATCGGAACTTGGTGGCGTCAAGGAAGCGATCTTTCGAGTTTCGGGCGAATCGGTCTTTCGGAAACTTCGTTACGAGAGCGGTGTGCACCGCGTGCAACGCGTGCCTGCCACTGAGGCTCAGGGCCGCATTCATACGTCCACAGCAACCGTGGCGGTGTTGCCGGAGGCGGAAGATATCGACGTTGAGTTAAAACCGGACGATTTGCGAATCGAAGTCTCGCGCGCGGGTGGTCCGGGCGGGCAAGGCGTGAACACAACCGACTCGGCCGTGCAGGTGATGCATATTCCAACTGGCATGATTGTTCGCTGCCAGGATGGTCGCAGCCAACTTAAAAATAAGGAGCGCGCGTTATCAATTTTGCGGGCGCGGTTGCTGGAGCACAAGCAGCGCGCGGAAGCAGAGAAATACAGCGCGCAACGCCGGGGACAGATCGGTACCGGCGGACGCGAAGAAAAAATTCGCACCTACAATTTTCCACAGAACCGCGTGACCGATCACCGCATCGGCCTCACGCTCTACAATTTGGATCGGGTAATGGATGGCGATCTCGGTGAGCTGATTCAGTCACTGCAAACCGCCGATGTCGCTGAGCGATTGAAGCAATCAGCGGCAGCCGCGGCTTAATCGCCTCAGCATTTCGCTGAAGAGCGCTTGACGTAACCATGCCGCTTTGTTGTACTGCGCGTCTGGACGCCGACGCGTCAATCCTATGGCTGCATCTGATCGGCGAGGGCAAGAGAAAGACGGAATAAAGCGGTTTGATCCGCGGATTCTCGATCGCAGCGTTATTGCGATTCCGCTGCTTGAGGCAATAGACCAAGATGACAATGAGCTTCATGCCGTCATTATCGATGCGAACCTTGATTACGATGAAGGTCGCGACGCAGGCCGGAAATGGATTCAAGAGGCGATCAAAAACGCCAAAGACATAATCGCACCGTCCGATGAAAAGCAAGGCGTACGAGAGAAGTCGGACTTAAGCAACCAATACATCTTCGCCCGTCTAAGCGGAAAAGTAATTCGCGAACTTGTCCGACTGGACGCCGAGCGCGCTGGCAGCAAGGCCAAAACGCCCAAAAAACCGCGCCAGCCGAAGAAACGAGGAAAAGCCTCAGTGCATTCGGATACAGCAGCACCGTATCGCTCTCGTGCCATCTACCGTATCTGGCCCGATTTCAAGATTTCACCCTGCATTACGAAGTCGCTCGCTACAGTGAAAGCAGACGCGGCGCAAACTTCGTTCTGCGCGCATGGTGTGGGGATCACATGGGCTATTATGGATTCGGGCATTGACGCGAATCATCCGCACTTTGCCCTCCATGGAAACGTCGATCCCACTTCACCGCTCCATGCGGATTTTACCGATACGCCCAATGTTCTGAGGGGTGGTAACGCTGCGTTGATCGATCGCTTTGGACACGGCACGCACGTGGCGGGAATCTTGGCGGGAGAACAACTGGCTGATGGCACGAAAGCGCAGGAGCAAAAGATGCGGGCAATCACCCGCTCGGTAAAGGGTTATGAAGTCGGGGATTCGCCCGCTGTCGAGACTAATAAGGTTGTGCTCAGTGCGATTCATGGGATGGCGCCCCGTTGTCGCCTCGTTAGTCTGAAGGTGCTCGACGACGAGGGTAACGGCGAAGTCAGCAATTTGATTGCCGCAATCGCGCATATCCAGGAAAAGAACGGCCACGGTCGTCTGAATCTGATTCACGGAGTCAACATCAGTCTCGGATACGATTTCGATCCGGAGTGGTTTGCCTGCGGACAAAGCCCACTGTGCGTTGAGATCAATCGCCTGGTGCGATCGGGCGTGGTGGTCGTAGTGGCCGCGGGCAACACCGGCTATGGGGCGTTGGCGGCTCAACAGCGGACAACGAATGCAGGGATGCAGGTCACAATCAACGATCCAGGCAACGCGGAGCTGGCCATTACCGTCGGCTCCACGCATCGCGAGATGCCCCACATCTATGGCGTTTCATATTTTTCCTCAAAGGGCCCGACTGGCGATGGACGAATGAAGCCCGACGTAGTTGCTCCTGGTGAGAAAATTCTCTCTGCTGCGACGGGAAAGTTGTTAATGGACCGAGCAGAAGGGAAACCATGCGAATACGTCGAGGACAGCGGGACAAGCATGGCCGCGCCGCACGTCAGCGGTGTTATTGCGGCATTCCTGTCCGTCCGACGGGAGTTCATCGGAGAACCGGAACGGGTAAAGGAGATTTTTCTGGGGGCAGCTACCGATTTGAAACGGGAGCGCTCTTTTCAAGGCGCGGGGTTGATTGATCTTATGCGCGCCATTCAGTCTGTATAAAATGGTTGCAAGAAGCTTATGAATGATATTGCAGGTATTCCCTACACGGCCGCTCACTTCGATAAAGACGGTGCGGCCTTAGACAAACAAAAAATCACGCTGCCCGA
>DASXHS010000072.1:0-3013 GCA_036488345.1 Candidatus Udaeobacter sp. | reverse complement strand
GATCGATAAACAAGCGTGGCTTGCTGATGTCGCGTTGGGACTCTGTTCTCGCGAGTTGAACAGTCACCGTGTTTACCAGCTTCTCGATGCCCGTTCCGGACCGGACAGAAGTGGGGACAATCGGCGAGTCTGCAAAAGGTGCGCCGGCGAGTCGTTCGCGAATCTGATTAGTGACCACGTCGATTCGGCCCAGGTCGCTCTTGGTGATCGCAATCACAGCGCGTCGCACACCCAGGTAATTCAGGATTTGCAAATGCTCTTCGCTTTGCGGCATCCAGCCGTCATCTGCGGCAACGACAAACAACGCCAGATCGATTGAGCCAACTCCGGCGATCATGTTGCGCACGAAATCTTCATGGCCGGGGACATCGACGATGCCTGCGTGAATTTTGTCGCCGTTTGGCGCGGTTAGATTCAGCGGGGCGAAACCAAGATCGATTGTGATCTGCCTTTTCTTTTCCTCCGGCAGACGATCGGGATCAGTGCCGGTTAACGCTTTGACCAAAGCGCTCTTGCCATGATCAACATGGCCTGCTGTAGCGATAATGAAATGACGCGTCGTCACTTCGTGCACGCGTCGCGCGCCGCGTTGATCACGCTCACATCCTGCTGAGGAAAGATTGTGCGCAGATCGAGTTTGAATCGGTTGTCTGCGATGTAGCCGATTACAGGCGGGTTCGACAAACGAAGGCTCGCCGCGAATTCGGCCAGTGACGAATCTCCGGGAGTGAAGTCGATGGTCACGGACGGCACATCAGACGTTGGCAATGTACCGCCGCCTGTTTTCGCTTTGCCGCGACCGATTGCGATCTTCATTGGTAATTCCGCCAAACTCGAAACAATCGCTTTGGCACGGGCGCGCATTGCCTCTTCTGACGTTTGTAGAAGCGTGAGCGTCGGGATTCCGCCGATTTTTTGATTCAGGTGAAGATCTACAGTCGCTTGCAAAGCTGCAAGGCACAGCTTGTCGCAGCGCAGGGCCCGAAAAATCGGTTCCCGTTTCAGTGCGGTGACGAATCGTTTTTTCCCAGCGATGATCCCCGCCTGCGGACCGCCGAAAAGTTTATCGCCACTGAAGCAAACAAGATCAGCGCCGGCTTTCAACACGTCGCCAGGAGTTGGCTCATGCTCCGCAATTCCAAATGATTCAGTCGCGACCATCGCGCCGCTCCCGAGATCTTCGACAAACGGAATCCGCTTCTTCTTCGCGAACGCGCTGATCTCATTTGAGGAAGGCGATTCCACAAAGCCGCGCATGAAAAAATTGCTGCGGTGCACTTTCAGAATCATCGCGGTTTCGGATCCGACGGCGTGCTCATAATCTTCGAGTGTTGTCTTGTTCGTCGCGCCGACCTCGCGCAATTTCGCGCCGCTGGCTTCGAGAATTTCGCTGATACGAAATCCGCCGCCGATTTGCAGCAGTTCGCCCCGTGAAATGACAACCTCGGGCGCGTTTGGCGGTCGCGACCTGCCAGCCTTTCGCGCGAAGTGCTGAACGATGAGGAGCAATGCCGCTGCGCAATTGTTCACTGCCGTTGCCGCCTCGGCTTCACAAAGCAGGGCGAGCGCAGTCTCAACATAAGCGCCGCGCCCGCCGCGTTCGCCTTTCACAAGATCGTATTCGAGATTCGAATAGCCTCGCCCGATTTCATTCAGTGCGTGCATCGCTTCGCTCGAAAGCGGGGCGCGCCCGAAATTTGTGTGAATGACAATTCCAGTTCCGTTGATGACTGCTTGAAGTCTGCTGGCGCGAAGTTCATCGAGCGAGTGACGGAGATCAGCAACAATGGACTCGAATTCGGGTGCTATCCTGCTGGCACGAATATCTGACAATTTGCGGCGAATAATCTCGACGACGAAACGGCGAGGCAAATTAGAATGGCCAAGAGCACTCAGGATCTTCGACACCGCTGGAATTTGGCGTCGTTTGTCGCACCTTATTCGGTCATGCATATCAGTGGGCGGCTACGTCGTCGCGGTACGATTCGTCCAATCAGCGCGGCGGAATGTGTGCCGGCTTTTCGGAGGACTTTGAGCGTTTCTCGAAGATTGGCTTCGGCGACGCACAGCAGTAAACCGCCACTGGTCTGTGCGTCGGTTAATAGAGTTTGGCACGTCTCATCTGTTTGCGCCCAATCGACGAGAACTGTCGCTGCGTTAAGATTATCTCGGCTACCTTGCGGAACGCACCCCAGATTGACGAGCTCGTGAATTTCGTAGCTGATGATCGGCACACCACCGGGATCGATATCCGCGGAGACACCGCTTGCCCGACACAACGAGATCAGATGCCCGATCAACCCGTAGCCAGTGATATCGGTGGCGGCGCGCACCAGCTCTAACTCAGCCAAATCGGCGCCGACCGTGTTTATCTGGGACATGAGGGCGATCACGTTTTTTTGCAGCGCGCGCGAAGCCATTCCGCGTTTGATTGCGGTCGTGGCAATACCGGTGCCCAGCGGCTTCGTTAGAACGAGCGCGTCGCCAGGACGCGCGTTTGCATTTGAGGTGATGCGTCGGACGTCAACAAGCCCCGTCACCGCAAGTCCGTAAATCGGCTCTGGATTGCGAATGGAATGGCCGCCTATGATCACGCATTCCACCTCGGCTGCCTTGGCAAGCCCACCACGCAAAATCGAAGAAACCACTCTTGGCCTAACGAGATCATCAGGAAAACCGATAATGTTTAATGCAGTCAACGGACGACCACCCATGGCGTAGATGTCGGACAGCGAGTTGGCGGCTGCGATTTGGCCGTACGAAAACGGGTCGTCCACAATCGGTGTGAAAAAATCAACGGTCTGCACGAGTGCGCGATGGCGGTCCAATCGGTACACACCGGCGTCGTCGAACGTTTTCGAACTGACGAGCACGTTCCGGTTTAACGAAATAGGAAGCTGCGGCAAAACTTGTCGCAGGGCCTGTTGGCTCAATTTTGACGCTCACCCAGCGCTGGATGAAAGCGACGTTAGCTTACGAATCTGCTCACGCGACATATGGTTCACCTCCCTTC
>DASXHS010000013.1:0-4108 GCA_036488345.1 Candidatus Udaeobacter sp. | reverse complement strand
ATCAGTGTAGGCTTCGCGCACTGCGTGGCTGCTGTGCCTGCGCAACCTTGTAGAATCGTCATCGCGATGATCGCGGCTAGTGCTGCAAACGAAAAGTTAATTTTCTTCTTAATAAATCGTTTTTAGCGATGAACGCCGAGGGAAAGCGAGGGAAAACTTCACCACTCTTTGAAACCGCCCGCGTGATCGTGCCTTGCGTTTGTTATACCGCCAAGCATGAGCTTTGGGCCGAGCTCAAGCGGCGCAATGTTCGGCGCGGAAATGTCACGAACCTTTCACAGAGAAGCCATCAAATTGTCACATTCTGCAGATTTACTTCGCGCATGAAAAACTTCGTTTCATTCCGCTCCACAGCCCTGGTGTTTTTCGCAACCTTAATCACTCAGGTGACGTCCGCAGATGCGAGCGTGAGCTTCCTGGGGGTTGCTGCCGGCGACGCGACAACTAGTGACGCGACCGTCTGGACTCGCGCCAAAGACGAATCCAACCCGGGATCGACTCAGCTCAACGTCCAAATCACGACAGACCCTACCTTCAGTCACGGAGTGACCACGTTTCTTGCCGGAACTGCTGACGCAACGACCGATTACACCGTAAAGACCAACATTGGCAGCTTGCACTCGGCAACCGTTTACTACTACCGATTCCAGACCCTCGATGCTTCCGTGACGAGCAATGTCGGGAAATTCAAAACAGCGCCTGACGCGAAGGCGAAAGTGGCGGTGCATTTCGCGGTCAGCGGCGATTGCGACGGTCTGATTCGGCCTTACGCGCTCGCGAGCCAGGTGCCCGCGAAAAATCTCGATTTTTTCATGTTCGATGGGGACACCGAATACGAAACCTCCGCGAGCATTGGATCGCCCGCTGTCACCAGCACGGGAAACATTCCGGACCCGATGGTGACGGTGGCGACCGCAACCGATTCGCAGTTGTTTAATGATTTCTCGCGCAAATATCGCGAGCAATTTTTTCCAGTAAACGTCGGCGGCCAGAAATGTCTTCAACCATTTTTCGCGGCGCAGGGCAACTACACGGCCTATGACAATCATGAACTCGGCAACAAACAATATATCAACGGCGGCGCACCGGCAGGCACGGGTGTTGGCAGCCTCACCGGAATGCCGCCCTTCGATTTCATGACCGGCGCAGGTGTAGACGCGCGAGTGAGCTCGAATGATGTCACGCCGAACGACGGCAGCGTGCCGTTCATGAACAAGAGCGGCGGCTTCCAGAGATTGGAGCAGGTGTTCGAGAACTACCAGCCGTTAACGGAACGTGGTGTGCTCACTGTGCCGGCGGACCCACGCACGAACGGCACCCGTCAACTCTACTTCGCTCAGCGATGGGGTAAGAACGCGATCTTCATCAATACCGATTGTCGCAGCTATCGCGACATCCGGATGAAGACTGCCGCAAATGCCGACGACACCGGACCTCGCGCGGACAATCCAGACCGCGCTATGCTCGGTGCGACGCAGCTTGCGTGGCTAGAGCAAACGCTTCTCGACGCGCAGCACGGTCCGCCCACATGGAAGTTCATCAACATCTCCGATCCGATCGACGAGATCGGACCGATCGGCGGCACCCTGACGTTGGTCAATCCACCGACTACTGCTGAGTACGGTTTGTTGGGCAACATTACTTCGATTACGACAACAGCTGCTTCAAGTGGCAACACCGTGACAGTGGCCAGCACGGTTGGCCTCGTTGTCGGTCAACCGGTTACGGGCACAAACGTTCCTGCTAACAGCAGCATCGCTTCAATGAGTACCAATGGCACGACCTTTACGCTCAATCACACTCCGGCGATGCCTATTCCGAACGGCACAATGCTCACATTGAGCGGCGCGCCGAGCACTTATGCGCCAGTCAACAGCGACGGTGGCAAGTCCTGGATGGGCGGTTACCGCGCGGAACGCAATGCGCTGCTAAAATTCATCGCAGACAATGAGATTGTGAACGTCGTGTTCCTTGCGACCGACGATCACCAGAACCGTATCAACGAACTCTTGTATTCGCCGACTGGCCAGACAGGCGATCAATCAACCTACGTAAAGGTGCCATATTGCTTCGAGATCGTGTGTGGTCCGCTGGGAGCAACCGGTCCTGATTTAATCTCGAACCACAGCTTCTCGCTTGTGAAAAAGCTTGCCGATAGCATTGCCAATGCAGAGAGCGCCGCGGGACTCGAGCCCATTGGTCTTGCCGGTTATCCAGGTCTGCGCAATATCACGCGTCTCGGCGACCCCAACGCCGACACGTTACGTCAGCCGGCTGACTTCTACAGCCCAGACACATTTAATTACAATGTGCTTGATGTCAGTGAGGATGGGAAAACGCTGACAGTCACGAGCTACGGCATTAACTCGACCGTGCAGAACGGGTTTATCGAATACGATCCGGTCAACAATCCGGAGCGGGCATTATTCAGCTTCCAGATCCGTCGGGGTCCGATGGATTGAAACCGCTGGCAGTATTTTTCTCATGCGATAAACGTTTCCCGGGTCGCAACGGGCGACTCGCGCACCTTAGGTTTTTGGAAATCTGACAACTTTCGTTTCGAGTTCTGTTTCAGCTTCGGACTTAGCCACGAATTCCAAGATGCTTTTGTGAATAAGGTCCAAACGGTCGAGCCAGTTTGATCCGCCAGGTTTCTGAGTTTTCTGATCATGACTTGATCGAATTTGTTTAGCGACGGGCGACCTTGGAGAACGAAGGGCACAACGTTTTGCGGCAGCGTTTCCGTGCCATCGTCTTGCGCTCGTTTTGCTAGCCCACCGAAGGGCAGTCCATCGGAAATCAGATCAACGCCGCGTCGATATCAGGTTCAGACTTTTGAAATATTGCTCTGGTAGCGTCTCCAGCGTCGATAACCTCAGCAGTCCAGCCCTGAGATTCGGCGAAGTCTTGGATTTTTCTCTCTCGTTCTGTCTGCGACATCCCGCTGCTTGGCCAGCAGCGTTCCAGATCACCTTCAAAAACAACGCAGAATCCTCGCTCTTTGAGTTCTTTTGCGACGTGTTCAGTAAGAATCTTCAAAGCAGCATGCCCTTTTTTTGGTTTCTCATGTTCATTTCATTTCACAAATGCGGTATCACCGGATTATCCCAGGTTTTCATTGTATGGCATACGCCCTTTATAAGCATTTATGGCGCAGGTCAAGAATAAGTCTTACGACGACATTTTAGCGTATAGAATTATCGCTTTCAGCCTGCGTGATCGCGATGAACATCTTGCGTTGGTGAAGGTGAATTATCATTTGGTCGAATTTGTTCTTGGCCTAGGATCTCTATCAGGCCGCGGCAATGTCACGCAATTGTAACTTGCCACCTTACAGAAGCTGCCCTCAAGCCAAAGAGCGATTGTGAGGGCGATAAACAAGAAAGGAAAACTACATGCCATACATAACTGTTGGGAAAGAAAACGGAGCTAACATCGACATCTATTATAAAGACTGGGGCAAAGGACAGCCCATCGTCTTCAGCCATGGTTGGCCGCTGTCGGCCGATGACTGGGACAATCAAATGATGTTCTTTTTAAATCACGGTTACCGCGTCATTGCGACTGATCGGCGCGGACATGGCCGTTCGACTCAAACGGACGGTGGACACGACATGGACCACTATGCCGACGATCTGAAGGCCGTCACCGATCATCTCAACCTGAACGATACGATTCACGTCGGCCATTCGACCGGCGGCGGCCAGGTGGTGCGTTATCTCGCCCGTCATGGCGATCAGAACGTGGCGAAGGCGGCGATCATCAGCGCGGTGCCGCCGCTGATGGTGAAGACTCCGGCCAATCCGTTAGGCCTGCCCAAAGCGGTTTTCGACGATCTCCAAGCCCAACTCGCCGCTAACCGGGCTCAGTTCTATTACGATCTGCCGGCCGGCCCGTTCTACGGTTTCAATCGTCCCGGCGTGAAAACGATCGAGCCTATCGTTTGGAATTGGTGGCGCCAAGGCATGATGGGAGGCGCCAAGGCGGGTTATGACGGCATCGTCGCGTTCTCGCAGACTGACTTCACGGAAGACCTGAAGAAGATCTCGGTGCCGGTTCTGGTCATGCATAGCGAGGACGACCAGATCGTGCCCTATCAGGCTGCGGG
>DASXHS010000003.1:0-2234 GCA_036488345.1 Candidatus Udaeobacter sp. | reverse complement strand
GAATCATAAAAGCCGGTGGTGGTATTGTTGCCCGCTCCGTTCCCTAAAAACGTGTCCGTGACGTCCACGGCCTTGACCTGCGCCAGAAAGGCCAGACTGCTAAGCACGAGTGTGATGATGAATAAAACTGCGCCAGGAAGGAATTTCTAGTTCATAAGTTGATTGGTTTTTCGATAGAGTTGTGTCTTTACTTGTTCTCTCCAGATCCGATCGGAAAAGTTTCAAAATTTTTTCAGAATAATGAGGACGCGCGATTTTTTTGCAGGTGCCCACGGAAAAGATGTAGAGAAAACGCCGAACGCCCAACGTCGAACGCCCAATCTCGAACTCAGACTCTGAATTCGACGTTGGACGTTGAGCGTTGGGCGTTGGACGTTTCTTTCTCCTGTGAAAAAAGAGTATCCACGCATTCCGACCTGCACCTACCGATTGCAATTTAACCGGTGGTTCACGTTTGCGAAGGCGAAGGGGATCGTGCCGTATCTGCACGAGCTGGGCGTGAGCGACGTATACGCATCGCCGTATTTTCAGGCCAGCCCAGAGAGTCTGCACGGCTACGACATAACCGATCATAATAAGTTGAACACGGCGATCGGCTCGCGCGCGGATTATGACGCGTGGATCGCGCAACTGCACGCTCACTTGATGGGACAGGTTCTGGATTTTGTCCCTAATCACGTCGGAATTGCTCCCGCAGGCGCGGGACGGAACCAGTGGTGGATGGACGTGCTGGAAAACGGCCACAGCTCCAGATACGCGTCGTATTTCGACATTGACTGGCAATCGCGGAAATTTCATCTGCGTGACAAAATTCTTCTGCCAATTCTGAGCGACCAATACGGTCGTGTCCTGGAGCGCGGCGAGTTGAAGGTGCGTTTTGAAGAAGGAACGTTTTATTTGCTCTATGGCGAACGCACACTGCCGATCGCGCCCGGAACGTATCGTTACGTTCTGGAAGTCACTTTACAAAATCTCGCCGACCACAAGGACGAAGATTATTACGCTCAATTACAAAGCATTCTGACTGCGCTTGAATATTTGCCGAAACGAACCGAAACGGATCCGAAGAAAATTACGGAGCGCATTCGCGAAAAAGAAATCATCAAACGACGCCTGGCGCGGCTTTGTGCCGAGGCGCCGCGAGTGCAACAGGCGATGGAAAAGGCGTTGGCGCAGATTAATGGAAAAGCGGGCGACGCCCGCAGCTTCGACATATTGGATTCATTGCTCAATGCGCAATCGTATCGCCTTGCCTTTTGGCGCGTCGCCGCTGAAGAAATCAATTACCGCCGTTTCTTCGACGTAAATGAGTTGGCGGCGATTCGGGTCGAATTGCCAAAGGTGTTCGACGCCATTCACCGGCTTCTTCTGGATTTAGTAAGCACCGGCGCAGTCACAGGCCTCCGCATCGATCATCCGGACGGTCTTTACCTGCCCGGCGAGTATTTCGACAAACTCCAGCAGCGTTGCGCGAAAGCACTCGGGAGCGCATTGCCCAAAGACGGTCGCGCCGTTTACATGATCGCAGAAAAAATCCTCACCGGCTCGGAGACACTGCGCAAAGATTGGCGCGTGCACGGAACGACTGGTTACGATTTTGCGAATCAACTGACGCAGGTGCTGGTCGATTCCTCGGCGGAGGAGGCGATCACAAAGACGTTCCATCGGTTCATTGATCACTCGGTTCCTTTTGGCCATCTGTTGTATGCGAAAAAACTGCAGGTGATGAGACTGGCGCTGGCGAACGACGTGGACCTTCTCGGCAACATGCTCGATCGGCTTTCCGAGCAAACCCGATGGTATCGCGATTTCACGCTGGAAGCGCTTTCACGTGCGGTGCGCGAGACCATTGCCTGCTTCCCTGTTTACCGAACCTACCTCGCGCCGGGCCAGCCGGTGAGCGAAGAAGACCGTGAAGTTGTCGAGCGCGCGATTAGCGGAGCCAAACGCCGTAACCCAGCGATGGACGAATCGATCTTCAATTATCTACGGGACGTGCTGCTCCTTCGTTTTCCACCAAATCTCGATGCAGCCGGGCGCGCCGCGCACACACATTTCGTTTTGAAATTTCAACAAACGACTAGTCCGGTCATGGCCAAGGGACTGGAGGACACGGTCTTTTATATTTACAACCGGCTGACAGCCCTGAACGAAGTAGGCGGCGAGCCGCAACACTTTGGCCTCAGTGTCGAGGCATTTCACAAGCGTAATCTGGATCGGCAACGCAATTGGCC
>DASXHS010000100.1:0-4895 GCA_036488345.1 Candidatus Udaeobacter sp. | reverse complement strand
CTGGCGAATTCTCCTTCGGTTCTTTTGGCCGACGAACCTACGGGGAATCTGGACAGCGAAAGCGCGAAACATATACTCGATCTAATCATCTCCCTGCACTTCGACCGTCGCATGACGCGGATCCTCATTACCCACGATATGAGCGTTGCGTCGCGCGCGTCGCGTGCGATCCAGATGAAGGACGGCCAGGTTGTTTTCGATGGCGATCCGGCAAAGCTTCCCAGGCACGAATGAGATGACTTTTTTCGATGTTATCACGCGTGGTCTCAAGCGCCGACCGATCCGCACCGGTTTGACCCTTTTGGGAATTGCAGTGGGTATCGCCGCCGTCGTGGCATTGATTGGGTTGTCTCGTGGCCTGGTAGCAAGCTGGACCGCAGGTATGAAGTCACGCGGTACCGAAATCGTTGTTCATAACATGCGCGGCTCTCTGACGCCTAAGCCGTTTCCTGCAGCTACGCGCGATCGCATTGCGCATCTGCCCGGTGTTGCTGCCACATGTATGATTCTCGTTGATCTGATGAGCGTGGAGAATGCCGAGCTAATGATTGTGTCGGGCCGCGAATGGGGCTGTTTTGCCTGGGAAAATCTCAAGGTCGTCTCCGGACGGATGCCAAAGGATCAGATGGAGCGAGCGGTACTTCTCGGCACCACCGCCGCGGACGTGTTGAAAAAGAAAGTGGGCGATACGGTTCAGATCGAGACAGAGGAACTCACTGTCGTTGGCATTGTCGAAGGCGGCGCCTTTGTTGAAAACGGTTCGATCATTCTTTCATTGCCGCTACTGCAGCAGGTAACCGGAAACCAGGACAAAATCAGCGCGATTGACGTGCGAGTCGCTGCTGGGACTAACGATGCCGAAATCCGGCGGCTTTGCCAAGAGATGTCACGGCTTATTCCAGAAGCCCATGCCGATCCCGCAGGCGAACACCTGGCGCACACCGAGGGTTATCGCGTGATTAACGCAATGAGCTGGGGCACATCATTGCTGGCCATACTCGTCGGTGTGCTCGGCGTAACAAACACCATGCTCATGAGCGTGTTTGAACGAAGGCAGGAGATCGCAATTTTGCTGGCACTCGGGTGGAAGCGCAGCCGGATCGTGCGAATGATTTTATTGGAATCGGCAATGCTCGGATTATTCGGTGGAATCATCGGCGTGGGATTAGGCGTTATCGGTGTTCATCTGATGCAAGCTGCGCCCGCCATCCGCGGCTTGCTGGAACCGGATCTCAGCTTAAATCTCATACTGATCGCTGTTACCATTGCTGTCTGTGTCGGCGTTCTGAGCGGTTTCTATCCGGCATGGCGGAGTTCTCGCTTAACGCCGAGCCTTGCGTTACATGGCTGAAGAAAGCGGCTAACGGTTCGTCGAATTACTTATGAATCTTCATTTAGGCATTAGAAGGACCTGTTTCGTCGCCATCTATCTTGGCATTGCTCTCTCGTCCTTTGCGTCCGCCGCCGACACCGCCTCGGAGTTGGCCGCTAAACTGCGTGCAAAGGAAAGCGGTTCCATGTTCGTCCGGATTCGGATGCAGATCGGAAGCGGCGAGAAACAAACGCTTCAGATTCAAATCAAGTCTCGTGTGTCCGACGCGGGTGGCGACATCGTTTATCAAATACTTTTCCCGAAAGAGCGGAAAGGTGAATCGGTTTTGCTTCACCGAGTCGGACACAAATTCAGTGGGACATTGTTCACGCTGCCGAACAATCTTAAATCCGTTGGGTCGGCTGAGATGAAACAATCGCTCTTTGGCAGCGACCTTTCTTACGAAGATATAATTGACAGTCCTTTCGCCTGGAGTCAGCAGACAATCGTCGGCACGGAGGACATGGACGGCACTCCCTGCCAGATTCTGGAATCGAAACCGGGCAAAGGCCACACCTCGTCTTACTCCAGTGTGAAAAGCTGGGTCGATTCGCGCCGGTTGGTGCCTCTACGCATCGAAAAATATGATTCCTCAGGCAAAGTTGTTCGACGCATCAATACCACCCGCGTTTTGCTCGAGGGAGGTGATTCGCTTCCAGTCGATCTCAAAGTTTACGGGCCCGGCGGTTCGGTCACCGCCATAACCGGGTCACGTCTCAAGCGCGGTGTGAGCTACGCAGACACCGAATTCACGACGGAGGGTTTCAAACAGCTTAATGCGCCTCCAGGTTCAGGTTCCTCGGAATAGAGACACAGCGGAATCTCATCGTCCCGCCGGCGAATGCGCTACGCGCCGCGCCCGCGCTTTTGAGCCTTGTCACGTTATGAATCTTTAGCTTCGTCGAGAGTAAGCGTTTGGCCGATTTTCATCACGCGCAGCTGCGCCTTTGATTTACGCGTTTTCAATTCGCGTTCGAATGCTTCAGGTGTTCCTGTCAAAACCGGAAACGTTCCGTAATGCATCGGAATCAACGTCCGCGCTTTCACCAGCTTCACCGCTTCCGCCGCACGAGCGGGTCCCATCGTATAATGGTCGCCTATGCAAACGAGCATGACATCGATGTCGTGGAAGAGCGTTAGCAGCCCCATGTCGGAAAACAAATCGGTATCGCCTGTGTGATAAATCGTCGGCCCGCCGCGAATCGTGATTACAAAACCTCCCGGCGCACCGCCATGACGTAGCGCGTGGCGATCATCAGCTGCGACACCGGATCCATGATGCGCGCGAACGAACGCGACTTTTACTTCGCCATCAAGCAGCGTCAGTTCGCCGCCAAAATGACCAATCGTGTCCGTTTCCGCCTGCTCCGCCGGATAACCGAGATGTTTCACCAATGCGTCGGCCAAATCGAACGTTGCTACCAGTTTCGCGCCTGTCTTTTTGCCGATCTCGACCGCGTCACCGACATGATCGGAATGACCATGCGTAATCAGGATCAGATCGACATGCTTGAGCGCGGCGATTTCGGTCTTGGCATTTTCGAAAACAGGATTCGAGAGCCACGGATCGACGAGCAGAACTTTTCCGCTCGGGGTCACAATTTTGAAAGCCGACTGACCGTACCAAGTGAGTTGCGTATCCATGGAAGATCACGAAACCGAAAAGCGTTCGCTCGGCAAGAGGTGATCGGAGAATGACAAAGCACGAATGCCGAATCACGAAGGAAATACGAAACCCGAAATATGTAGGGCGTTTCTGTGAAACGCCACGGCGTCTGACACAGACGCCCTACAGTTCGTCATTCGACATCCGCCATTGCTCATTTTACCTGTGATTCGCGTCATGAATCACGATCACGCGCATCGGCACATTTCAAAAAGTCACCCGCACATGGCGGAGTTAATCAGACGATCACGGCGATATGAAATCACGCCGGCTGTCACGCTCCGTCCGTTCGATGCGCTGGCTGAATCCATCGCTTACCAGCAACTAAGTGGGAAAGCTGCCGCAACAATCTGGGGCCGGGTCCGCGCGCTTTATCCAAAAACAAAATGGCTCGACCCCGCAAAAGTTCTCGCCACACCGGATGAGAAACTTCGCGTTGCTGGTCTTTCACGCTCGAAGACTGCGGCAATAAAAGATCTCGCGGCGAAGACGCTCGATGGCACCGTGCCATCCGGGCGCGCGCTTGCGCGAATGAGTGATGACGAAATCATCACGCGTCTTACGCAAGTGCGCGGTATCGGTCGTTGGACTGTCGAGATGCTTCTACTGTTTGACCTCGGTCGTCCGGACGTGTGGCCTGTCGCCGATTACGGAGTGCAGAAAGGCTTCGCCAAAACTTTCCGAAAACGAAAATTGCCCACGCCAAAACAACTGATGAAGCATGGCGAGAAATGGCGCCCATATCGCTCGGTGGCGGCCTGGTATTTCTGGCGAGCGCTGGATCAGCCTGGTAAATAAGCGATCAAACCGTTCCCGCGTCTGTCATCTTGAGCGGAGCGAAAGATCTCTGATTTTTGCTTAGGTCCGCGGGAATCAAAACCAGAGATTCTTCACTTCTGTCAGAATGACAATGCGGGCTTTTATTTTTACCGATTTACGGTTCCATCTTCTCTAAGCGCATTGACTTTACAGCAGCGCCTTAATAAAACGAGGCGTTATGGCGATGATTCATGTTAATCGGGGCACTACGAGTCTCGGTGTTTTCTCCGAGCAGGAAATTCGCGAAGGGCTGAGCGCTGGCCGTTTTGCGCCAACCGACATTGGCTGGCGCGAGGGTATGGCCACATGGCAGCCGCTCTCGCAATTCCCGGAGTTTGGAGGGACTGCTGCGCCTGCCGTCCCGCCTGTCCAGCCTGGTGCAGCTCCGGCATCAACCGTGGTCGCGGGACGTCCTGGTTTGCCGTGGGAGCACCGGCAAGAGCGCGGCTTCTTCAACGCGTTCATCGAAACGCTTTCAATGGTGCTTACCCGCCCAGCCGAGGCGTTCAGTGTCATGAAGCGCGAAGGTGGCCTGGGCGAGCCGCTTATTTACGCGCTTATCGGCGGATCCGTGGGCGGGATCGTGTCGGCTCTGTTCTCGCTCGGTTTCCAATCCATCGGCTTATTTGCGGATAAGAATAACAGTCTTGCCGCGATGACGGGGGTAGGAATCGGTTCGGTCGCAATGATTATCTTGTTGCCTCTGTTCCTCGCGATTTTTCTTTTCATCTGGAGTGCGCTCGCGCATCTCTGTTTGATGATCGTCGGCGGTGCCAATCAACCGTTTGAGACCACGTTTCGAGTTTTGGCATTTACTCAAGGCTCAACCGGTCCCTTGCAGATGATACCGATTTGTGGCGGACTGATTGCCGGGGTCTGGGCGATCGTTTGCTACTGCATCGGATTGGCGCGCGCTCATGAAACCGACACTGGGCGCGCTGTTCTAGCCGTTTTTCTTCCGCTGATAGTTTGTTGCGGCGGAGGAGTGCTCATCGCATTTATGTTTATGGGCGCCTGGACCGCGTCGCATCATTAGTG
>DASXHS010000148.1:0-12864 GCA_036488345.1 Candidatus Udaeobacter sp. | reverse complement strand
AGCGGAGGTGATTACGACACCGGGCAGGGATGTTGCCGAAGCGCTGCTGCGTGTCGCCCAACAAAACAATGTTACGCAAATCATAATGGGGAAACCGCTGGGGACGCCGTGGTTCAGTTTTCTCAAGCCTGATCTGTTGCGTTGGCTGATGCGCCACAGCGGCAACATCGACATCCACATGATCCCAGGTGAGGAAATGGCGCGGCCAAGACGTGAATCGCTCGAAGAACGTCTGGCGCGCGCGCCCTGGCAGGAGTTTGGAATCGCGCTCGGCATCGCTGCTGGCGTTACCGGCTTCTCATTGCTGATCGTCGACTTTATCGATTACCGCGCAGTCGCGCTCTTCTACTTGTTCGCAGTCATACTCGCCGGAATGCGGTTGCGCCGCTGGCCAACGTTCGTTCTCGCTGCCCTCAGCGCGCTGCTCTGGAATTTTCTGTTCATTCCGCCACGCTTCACGTTTTACATCAGCAAGCTCGAGGACTTCATGATGTTCGGCGCGTACTTTGTCATCGCCGTCGTTATCGGACACTTGGTAACCCAATTGCACGAACGCGAACAAGCCGAGCGCCGCCGGGAAGAACGCGCCACGACTTTGTATCGTCTCACGCGGACGCTGGCTGCCAGCCACGATCTCAGTCAAGCGCTCGCCAAAGTTTTACAGTTGATCAGAGATTTCTTTAAGGCGGATGCCGCAGTCTGGTTACGGGATGAAAATGGCCTGACGCAACATCCCGCCAGCACCTTTGTACCATCGAAAAAGGACGAAAGCGTCGCGATGTGGGCCTTTCAAAAGAAACAAGCCGCCGGAAAATCAACAGACACGCTTCCTGATTCAGAGTGCCTGCACATTCCGCTGGTTGCGGGCGATCGTGCTGAGGGCGTCCTAAGCGTACGGCTCAAAACGTTGCCTACATTGGAGCAGCGCGAATTGCTGGACGCGTTCGCTGCGCAGCTTGCTGTGTTTATGAACAAGGAACGCGCGCTGCAAGGGAGCCGCGAAGCTCAGGTGACGCGCGAATCGCAGAAGTTGCAAAAGGTGCTTTTCGATTCCGTGTCGCATGAGTTGAAGACGCCACTCGCCGCGATGAGTGCCGCTTTGCAACAACCACGCCCCAATTCCGCTGAATTACAACAAGCAGCGCGGCGCCTCACCCACACTGTCGATAATTTGCTTGATGCCACGCGTCTGGAGTCCGGCCTTCTTCAACCGGTGCGCGAATGGTGCGATCCAGGCGAGCTTGTGCACGAAGCAGTTGCTGCTTCCGGATTGAAAGATCGTGACGTGGAAATCAACATCGCGAAGAACCTTCCGGCAGTCTCCGTGGACTCGGGCCTGATTCAGCAGGCGCTGAATGCGTTGCTCTCCAACGCCATGAGTTATGGCAAAAGCGATCGGCCGATTGAAGTGAGCGCCACCCGCGATGATTCCACGCTGATCATTTCCGTGGCCGATCGCGGCGTTGGTCTCGAACCGGGAGAGGAAACACAAGTATTCCAAAAATTCTACCGCGGTCCGCGCACTCGTCCCGGTGGTATCGGCCTCGGTTTGTCGATTGCGCGACAATTGGCCGAGGCGAATGGCGGCGAGATCGTTGCGCAGAACCGCCAGGGGGGCGGTGCGGTGTTTTCCATTCGTTTGCCTATCGGTGAAACAATGCGACTTCCTGGCGCGGAATCTGTGGCGACAGGCGTGTCGCCGAGAGAAACTATTGAGGCGGGGGTATCCGCCGTTAAGGCCGCAGCGACGCGTGTGTCATCCGTTAAATGAATCTCGTCGCCCTAATCATTGACGACGAGGTTCAGATCCGCAGGCTGCTGCGGCTTGTTCTCGAGGGCGAGAACTACAAGGTGCATGAAGCCGGGACCGGGCAACTGGGTCTGATGGAAATCGCCACGCACAAACCAGACGTGGTCCTGCTTGATCTCGGGCTGCCGGACCTTGAGGGGTTACAAGTACTAAAACGCTTGCGGGAATGGAGCGAAGTACCGGTCATAGTGCTGACCGTGCGTGATGATGTGCAGGAAAAGGTAGCGGCGCTGGATGCGGGAGCGGACGATTACATTACCAAACCATTTAGTACTCCGGAATTGCTCGCGCGCCTTCGAGCGGCGCAACGGAAAACACGACCAGCCGAGGAGGTCTCTGTATTTAGCAATGGCGATCTGATCGTCGATCTTACGGCGCATGTAGTCACGCGCGCAGGCCGTGAAATCAAATTGTCCGCCACTGAGTACGCCTTGCTCCGCTTATTCGTGAAACATCCAGGACGCGTACTCACGCATCGCCACATCCTGCGCGAAATCTGGGGCCCGAAGTCCGAGGAGCATCGGCAGTACTTACGGGTTTACGTGACGCATCTGCGCCAAAAAATCGAGCGGGATCCAGCAAAACCATCGTTGATACAGACGCAGCCAGGAATCGGCTACCGATTCACTGGATAACTACTCACAGGCATTGCCCGAGAAAGCGCTTGCCAGCGAGCGAGCGCACAATCGACAGTCACTGCCAATACCGATGGCGCAGCTAGTGGATGATCTTGTTCTCGACGCGAGTGCGGGCGTGCATCGACCGCGCAATCTGGATTGGAAACGCGCTGCCGCATTGCTCTACGGCGATTGGGGAACCAGCAAAGCGTATGTGATTGGCCTCGCTTTTCTCGCTGCCGGGTTTTCATCGCTACCTATCATTCTGGCTGTCTGCGCCCTGACCGCGCTTGTCGGCATCAATTACATCGTCATTTGTCGTCACTTCCCCGATGGCGGAGGTGTTTATTCATCCGCGCGTTCACAGGGACGTTTGCTGGCCGTGGTAGGGGCTCTGTTGCTTGTAGCCGATCTGACAGTAACGGCCGCTCTCAGCGGCTGGTCCGCACTGAGCTACGTCACTTCGGGCGCTGAGGATGTCGTTTGGATCAAGTTTTTGCGCGACCATATCGCGCTCACAACGATCGGCGTGCTTTTGGTCATGGGCTTAATCAACTGTCTCGGGCCGAAACATTCCGGGACCTTCGCTGTAGCGCTGGCGCTACCGACGGTAGTGGTAGTGGTTCTTCTGATCGCGATCAGCGTGCCGCATTTGACCACGCGATTTCTCGAGCCGCGGCATCAGAGTTTCACCACTGTTTGGGTGCAGTTCGTCGGTGTGATCTTGGCGTTATCCGGAGCGGAATCCATCGCGAATCTCACCGGCGTGATGAAGCTTGATCCGGGATCGACGATGGAACGTCCACGGGTCGCGCGTGAGTCGTTGAAGGCAATTTTGCCCGTGGCGATCGAAGTCGTTATTGGCACGGCGCTCCTTGGATGGGCAATGCTTTCGCTGCCGTCCGTGCTCCAGAAAACCCTGCATTTAAGTGACGAGGGCACGATCACCGCAGTGCTGGGGCAGAGGAGTGAAGACATGTTGCGCTTCGTTGGCGAAGAATTTGCCGCCGCGACGTTTTCACCCGCGATCGGGCAAATCTTCGGCTGGGTCGTCGGAACTGTTTTTTGCCTGCTGTTATTGAGCGCTGCTAACACGGCGATCGTAGCAATGATCGGTTTGCTTTACATGATGTCGCGCGATCGCGAGATGCCGCGGCAATTTCGTCAACTCAACCGGCATGGCGTTCCCCTGTGGCCGTTGGTCATTGCGGTTGGTTTGCCCATCGTTGTGCTGCTTTTTGCCGCGAACTTCGCCTCGCTTGCAGGTCTATATGCAATTGGCGTAGTTGGCGCGATCACGGTGAACCTCGGCTCCTGCACATTCAATCGGGCCGTAGATTTCACCTGGTACGACCGCGTGCTCTTTGGCATCACGTTCGTGATTCTGGCTTTTGTCGAGCTGACGCTGGCTCACACGAAAGTCGATGCGCTTCAATTTGTGCTCGCGATTTTGATCGGCGGCCTGGCATTGCGTGCGTACACATTGAAGCGTCAAGGTCTCACCACCCTTACCGTTACACGCGAAGTCGCGAAGATGGTCACCCCCGACCTGGTGGCGACCATGCGGCCGCATTTACAGGAAGGTCAAAAAATCATGGTCGCAGCGCGCGGAATTACACCGGTGCTTAGCTTTGCCTTAGACGAAGCGCAGTTGCGCAAAGCCACGCTCTTTGTGCTCTACGTTAAAGAAGTCGCTGTTTATTACACGGCAGCCGGCACAGCGCTTGGCCGCTCCAACTGGCAGGATGACCCGGAAGCGAATGCTATCATGTGTTCAATGCGCAAACTCGGGAATGAGCGCGGCATCAACGTGGTTCCGCTTTACGCCGTAAGCCAGGACGCCGCGACGACGATTGTCGATCTTGCCGCAACGATGGGCATGGATTTCCTCGTCATTGGTGCCTCGCAACGTCCGGCGATGGTGAAGCTCCTCCGCGGTAGCGTTGCCACAAACGTGGCGCAGCATCTGCCCGAATCGATTCACCTGATGATTTACGGTTGAGCTGTAGTCACCGGCCTGTGGCCGGTCTGCTTGGGTCAACAAGAAGTAAACGGCCCATAGGGCGGTGGCTACAGGTGCAGACGAGTTATTTCCTGATCCCGAAAAATGCTTCAAGAGCGCGCGTGCCCAACGCTTTCCAGATCTTAATCACTTCATAGGTGATGACTGTGGTGAAAGTCACGGCAAACCAAACAAAAACTGCTTCAATCGGCAGGCCCGACCATGCTCCAATTTGCAGCCCCATCATCGTGAGTGGCCGGTATTCCCACCAGCCATAAGGCAAAGCGAGCGTCGCTTCCCAAAGCAAACTGATCAGCAGCAGCAGGAAAAAGGTGAAACTGAATGCGCGCCAATTAATAAAGGGCCGAACAGTGTGAAAAAAGCCAGCCGATGGAATGAGCGACGCGCAAACGAGATAAACGAAATACCAGGGGAAACCTTCTGGCGCGCCTGACAAAAACTTTCGATACACAACCGCAGCTGCGATCAACAGAATGCCGATCACCACAGACGCAAAATGAAAACGAACGATCCGCGGTATGTTTTTGGCCGTCGCCGCGTAGTCGGGCACGTTGTACGTCCCCATCCAGTATTCATCGCACCAAATGTAAGTCAGCAGCACGAGCATGAACCCTGCGAGATAGAAAACGAATTCCTCGATGGGAATCGCTCCGCCAAACGCTGGTACTTCCCAACCGAGTATGGCCAATTTGTTCGGGAAAACGAAAAACGCGTTGCCGAACAGAAGATCGAGCAGGAAACCGAGCGGCGTTAGCACCGCGATCGTTCGCCAGAATGCTTTTCGGGGAAACTGTAAATCGGGTCGACAGGCAAACCAGCACCCGAGGGCGCCAATCGGGATGATAAACAACAGCAGGCTCCAGGTGTATCCGAGCGGCGTCGGATTATCCGATGTTGCTTGCAACACGACGGGGTGAACAACCGTCCGCAACGTGAGCGCAGCCGGAATAATGAGTGCTGCGGCAATGGCAAAAACAACGTAGAACGCTCTTCGCTCTTGCATGCGCCGACAGCTTAAGCAGAACAGTTTTAAGTTTAAGATTTAAGTACGCCGACTCAAAAAAACATTGTCCTGTTGAGCGAAGCGAAACATCTCTAGTCCCGTTCATTTGCGAAAAGTCGACTTCAGAAAATAATCAGAGATTCTTCGCTTCGCTCCGAATGACATTTGTGAGATCTGATCGAGCGCTTAAAAGTTAACTGCCGTGCCTGCGCCAAAGGTCCTCATCGCCGATTCCATTTCGCAACGCGGAGTGGACGAACTCGCGCGCGAGAACGCGCTGCAAGTCACGGTTAAAACTGGCTTGAACGAGCGCGAACTTGTCGACTTGATTCCCGCGTTTAGCGCACTGGTGGTGCGCAGCCAGACCAAGGTCACGGCCGAAATTTTGAATGCTGGTAACAAACTGCGTGTCGTGGGCCGCGCCGGTGTTGGAGTAGATAACGTTGATGTCGAGACAGCGACCCGCCGCGGCGTCGTCGTGTTGAACGCGCCGGGCGGCAATACTATCTCGACTGCCGAACACGCGTTTTCGTTGTTGCTCTCGGTAGCGCGCAAAATTCCGCAGGCTGACGCGAACGTTCGCAGCAAACATTGGGACAAAAAGAATTTCGAAGGCGTCGAACTGTACAACAAGACGCTGGGTGTAATCGGTATGGGCCGCATCGGCAGCGAATTGAGCCGGCGTGCAATTAGTTTTGGTATGCGAGTGGTTGCTTACGATCCTTATCTGTCCGCGACACGCGCACGCAGTCTGCAAGTAGAACTGGTGGATGAACTCGACGATTTGCTTGCCGGTGCCGATTTTATCTCGCTGCACACGCCGTTTACTGCTGAAACACGACACATTCTCAATGCCGCGCGGTTAAGCACGACAAAGCGAGGCGTCCGTATCATCAATTGCGCTCGCGGCGGTCTGGTTGATGAAGCGGCACTGGCGCAGGCGTTGCTGGACGGGCAAGTCGCCGGCGCAGCGCTAGATGTTTTCGAAATTGAACCGCTGCCGGCCGATTCGCCTTTGCGGGGTGCGCCTAATGTCGTTCTCACGCCGCATCTCGGCGCATCGACCGCGGAAGCGCAGGAGAGCGTCGGCATTGAAATTGCGCAATCGATTCGCGCCGTGCTGCTCGAAGGCACGATTCGTAACGCGGTGAACATGCCGAACCTCGACGCGAAGACGCTGGCAATTATTGGACCCCATCTCCGTTTTGGCGAAAAGCTGGGTAAATTTCTGTCGCAACTCGCGCCGAAACGCGCGGAGTCGTTAAACATTAATTACAGCGGTAAGGTGAACGAAGTCGATACGACTGCGATCACGCGCGCAGCGCTAAAAGGCTTCCTGCAAATCGCCGGTGGCAGCGAAATCAACGAAGTAAACGCGCCTGCGTTTGCTGAAACGCTCGGTTTGAAGGTGAGCGAATCACGGCTGAGCGCGCCCGGCGATTACACCGACATGCTCGAACTCTCTGCCGCTGGCGAAGGGAAAACCGTTTCAGTGGGTGGCGCATTCTTCGGGGCGACGCCGCGAATCGTGAGCATCAACAGCCGCCCGGTCGAGGCCCGACCGCAGGGCGTGGTGCTCGTGCTTGAAAACTCGGATCGTCCCGGAATGGTCGGGCGGATCGGCACACTGCTCGGCGCACACGGCGTCAACATCGCCACGATGTCACTCAGTCGAAATCAGGCTGGCGGCACCGCGCTGACGGTGTTGAATCTCGACACGGCCCCGAGTGAAGAGTTGCTTCGCGAAATTCACGCGAGCGAAGACATTCACTCAGCGCAAGTGATACAACTGTAGGTAGGGACATGGCGCTGCGAGGTCCAGACGGCGCAGCGCGCCGTATCCAAATCAATTTCCTTGCGCGGTACGAATCAATTCAATACAACTCGGTTTATGGACTTTGGCGCTCATTCATGGATTTGGACCATTCTTGTTGGTCTTGTCATCGGTGCGATCGCGAAACTGCTGATGCCGGGAAGAGATCCCGGTGGTTGCATCATCACCATTCTGCTCGGCATCGCCGGCGCGATCGTTGGGACGTGGATCGGTCGCATCTTCGCGGGCGAGAATTACATCGCTGGCTGGATCATGTCGGTCATCGGCGCCATGATCCTGTTGCTGCTGTATCGATTCATTTTTAAACGCGGCGCGTAGGTAGGGACATCGCGCTGCGCCGTCCCTACCAGGTTATCGCATTGATTCTGCACACGCGTTTGCTCTGTGCGACGAACGCGACATTGTCATTCCGCAATGGCCGTTCCAAAGAAAACGCTCGTTATCGTGGCATTCGCCGCGTTGTACGTGATCTGGGGCTCCACTTATCTCGGAATTAAGTTTTCAATCGAAACGATTCCGCCGTTTCTGATGGCAGGCGCGCGATTCGTGTTGGCCGGCACGATCATGTACGCGATTGCCTGGTCACAGGGGATAGGCAAATCGACTTGGGCGAACTGGCGCACGTCATTCATTATCGGAGCGTGTTTGTTGCTCGGCGGCAATGGCGGCGTGACGATCTCAGAACAATATATCGACTCCGGATTGGCGGCGCTGATCGTCGCGATCGTTCCGATTTACATCGTGCTGCTGGGGTGGGGCACGGGAATGGCCCCCCGGCCGACGCCAATCATGTGGATGGGGCTCGCAGGCGGTTTTGTTGGGGTGGGAATTTTATTCGGACCGGGCCTGCATCTTCACTCGGTCGGGGGACGAAATCCTGCGATCGGAATATCGATCCTGCTTGTCACAAGTTTCATTTGGTCGGCGGGCTCGCTTTACTCGCGCGCTGCGAAACACGCAGCGTCACCGTTTCTTACTGCCGCTCAACAAATGATCTGTGGCGGCATATTGCTTTTGCTTGCGGGCATCGTCACCGGTGAACTGCCGCAGTTTCATCCCGGTTCCTTTTCCATGTTATCGCTTGGCTCATTTGTTTATCTCGTAATCATCGGCGCCGTGGTCGGATATACGGCTTACATTTGGCTGTTGCGTCACTGCGATCCGGCGAAGGTCGCTACTTACGCTTACGTGAATCCTATTGTCGCCGTTCTGCTCGGCACTTTCTTCGCGGGTGAAACCGTCACCGTACGCACGTTGGTTGCCGCTGCGCTGATCATCGGTTCAGTGGCACTCATAATCACGGCCCAACAGCTACGAGCGCGCGTCGAGCCGGCCTTGAGCACTGCTTTGGAACCTGCTGATTGAACGCAGACAATCCAAGATGCTCCATGCATCGATTGGCCGAAGAGGATGCTCGTCGATAGGTAGCGGCAAAGCCGCTATGTCAGCTTCAGCCTGGGGCAGCGCCCCAGGAAAGCAATTCATTCCTGACGGCCAAGCGCTGAAAGCGCGACTCAGTTAAGGCGTTGTGAAACGCGGTTTCAGCGCTGGTGTTTTCGGATTTCCGTAATCCTGGGGCGTTGCCCCAGGCTTTGACGTGAATGCTGCGCCTTTGGCGCTCCGAAAGTTTTGTTGAGCAGTTTATAGCTCTTTGCGCTTTAATGCGGAATGGCCGCAGAGCAGAAAGATCGTCACCAAACGATCGATGCTGCAAGACGCAACTGGCAGGCTGAAGTCGAGACTGCGCAAACCTACCGCGACCTCGCAGAGCGTGAGCGCGACGAAAAACGTAAAGGCATTCTTTTGCGCATGGCCGAAGCGGAAGAGCGTCATGCGCAGCGTTGGGAAGCAAAGCTAAAGGATCTCGGTGCCGAGGCGCCTGTTTACAGCGACACCATTGGACGCCGTCTAAATCGGTGGTGGAACAAAATCGCCGGAGCGGAAATTGCCATTCGCCGTATGGAAGCGACGGAAGAACGGCAGGAAGCAGAATTTCGCGATCAAGCCGAGCGCGCCTTCGCGGGAGAACAGGACGTTCAAGAATTTTTGCGAAAAAGCGCGATCGAAGAGAAAGCTCATGCGCGAGTATTGAGCGCGATGGCGCCGCCGGTGAACCCGCGCACTGCGCTGGATAAGATCCTCAAGCGCGAACGCTGGCACGGACGCGGCGGCAGTTGGGTGGCCGACGCGATCTACGGCGCAAACGATGGGCTTGGCGCGGTGTTTGGAATTGTTTCGGGCGTCGCCGGCGCCACGAATAATCAGCAGCATTATGTTTTGATCTCCGGTCTTGCGGGCATGCTCGCTTCCACTCTGTCGATGGGCGCAGGCGCGTATCTTGCCGCAAAAAGTGAAGCGGAAGTGTACGAAGCGGAAATCTCACGCGAACGCGCAGAGGTGGAAGAGAATCCCGAAGAAGAAATCGAAGAAATGTCGCTCTTCTATCAGTTGCAGGGATTCACCCCCGAGGAATCGCAGAAAATGGCGGAGCGCCTCGCCGAACAACCCGAGCAATTCGTGCAAGTAATGGCGCAAAGCGAGCTCGGCTTATCAGAGCATCGGTTTCCGAACCACTGGACCGCTGCTTTTTCAGCGGGCATTTCCACTGCGATCGGCGCGTTTGTTCCTATCATTCCGTTCTTTTTCTTCGGCGGCCTCGATGCCGTTCTCGCTTCCTTCGGAATCAGTCTCGCCGCGCACTTTGCCGTCGGCGCCCTTAAATCGCTGATCACGATTCGTTCGTGGTGGGCGTCAGGCTTGGAGATGACGTGGATTGGCGTCATCGTTGCGGTCGTCACGTATGGACTGGGACTTGCGTTTGGCGCTTTGGGCTAAAGCCTCACGCCTCCCTGGAAAGAGTATGCTGGGGCTTTGAATATCTTGCAGCCGACTTGGTCTGTGTACCAAGCGCACAAGGTGTCCGAACTCGGAAACAAATACGATTAGATCGTTGTAACCGAATACCGGTCTTGCAGGTCACAAACTATAGGCGTCTGCCCATGCGCACGAGGTATGTAAAAAAATGTCTAAACGGCTTATTATCGGAATCGTCAGCGCGCTCCTGATTTTGATCGGATGGTGGAGTTTTCATCATCGTCCGGCAGCCGCCGGATCTGATCAAACCGGGTCAACGGCCACAGCAGGAACTTCGGGAAGACGCAGCGGACCTAGAGGTGGCGGCGGCCCGGTGCCGGTGGTCGCGGGAAAGGTCGAGCAGAAAGATACGTCTATCTACCTCGATGGCCTCGGAACGGTCCAGGCGTTCAACACCGTCACGGTGCACACCCGCGTGGATGGCGAATTGCAGAAGGTGCTCTTCACCGAAGGGCAGGATGTCAAAACGGGTGATCTCCTGGCGGTGATCGATCCGCGGCCTTTCCAGGCAGCTTTAGATCAGGCAATCGCAAAAAAAGCGCAGGACGAAGCGGCTCTCGCCAACGCCAAAGCCACGCTGGCACGCAACACTGATTTGGTGAAAAAGAAGGTGATCGATCAGCAAGATTTCGACACATCCAAATATCAGGGCGATCAATTCCAGGCTGCAGTCCAGGCGGACCAGGCAGCGATCGAGGCCGCGAAGACGCAGCTTGACTACACGCAAATCAAGTCACCGATTGACGGACGCACCGGCGTTCGACTCGTCGATGTTGGCAACATCGTTCACGCGGCCGATCAAACCGGAATCGTCGTCATTACTCAGATGCACCCGATTTCGGTCGTGTTCACCCTGCCCGAACAAAAGTTACCGGAGATTCTAAACCAAGGCGGCGCGAATGGCGGGTTGCACGTGTCTGCACTGGATCGCGGAAACACGAATGTGCTCGACGAAGGTACGCTCGCCGTCGTTGACAACCAAATTGATCAGACGACTGGCACATTGAAGTTGAAAGCGACGTTTCCTAACGATCAGTTGCAACTCTGGCCGGGAAAATTTGTTAACGCGCGTTTGATTTTGACCACGCGTAAAGACGCCACCGTCGTTCCCTCAAGCGTTGTGCAACGCGGCCCGCAGGGAACGTATGCATACGTCGTCAAGACGGATAAAACGGTCGAGATGCGGCCAATTAAGGTCGCGCAAACGGAGGCAAATGTTGCTTTGATCGACAGCGGATTGGAAGCTGGGGAGCAGGTCGTAGTGGACGGTCAATACAAACTTCAACCTGGCGCGCATGTTGAGCTGACGACGCCGCAACCGTCGCAGCAAGCGCGACCTCCACAAGTGAGACAATCCAGCCGCAAAACGGCGAGCTCGGGAAAACCGTGAGTATTTCTGAACGATTCATTCGCCGGGCGGTCACGACAAAGAGTAGCGCAAGCGTCTCGCTTGCGGGGAACTGGGGCGCAAGCCGGAGGCTCGCGCTACTTTCATGAGCATTTCCGAACCCTTTATTCGGCGACCAGTGGCGACTTCGCTGTTGATGGCCGGCGTGGTTTTGCTTGGGATACTGGGCTACAAGTTGCTGCCGATCTCCGCGCTGCCGACCGTTGATTTCCCAACGATCGAAGTGACGACATTTTATCCGGGCGCGAGCGCGGACGTGATGGTCTCGTCCATCACCACGCCGCTCGAGCGTCAGTTTGGGCAAATCAGCGGATTGGCCTCGATGAATTCCACCAGCTCGTTCGGTACATCGACAATCACTTTGCAGTTCGTTCTCGACCGCCCAATCGACGTTGCGGCGCAGGACGTGCAAGCCGCGATCAATGTTGCCGGCGGATTTCTGCCGCCGAATCTGCCGAACCCGCCGAAATACAACAAGGTCAATCCGGCCGACACGCCGATCCTTACGCTGTCGATCACGTCCGATAGTTTGCCTTTGGATCGCGTAAACGATTTCGCCGACACGTTGCTCGCGCAGAAAATTAGCGAAGTCACAGGCGTCGGCCTTGTCACGATTCAGGGAAATCAAAAACCGGCCGTGCGGGTGCAAGTGAATCCGGCGGCGATTTCCGCCCTCGGCCTCAGCTTGGAAGATGTGCGAACAGTTCTCGGACAGGCGAACGTGAACGCGCCGAAAGGCAGCTTCGACGGTCCGCGGCAATCGTTCACTATCGGATCGAACGACCAGATTTTTTCCGCTGACGCTTACAAACCGATCATCGTCGCTTACAAAAACGGCGCTCCGATTCGACTCGGCGATGTTGCGAACATCATCGACAGCGTGGAGAACGATCAGCTCGCCGCGTGGGTCGGCACGAAGGATGGCGAGAAACCCGCGGTGCTGCTCGATATTCAGCGACAGCCGGGCGCGAACATTATTCAAACGGTGGACCGCGTGAAGCAATTGTTGCCGCGATTGACCGGCACCCTGCCGCCGTCCGTGCACGTTTCGATTTTGGCTGATCGCACCGAGACGATCCGCGCGTCAGTGCGCGACGTGCAATATACGTTGCTACTGACCATCGCGCTCGTCGTGATGGTGATGTTCCTTTTCTTGCGAAAACTCTGGGCGACGGTGATCACGAGTGTGGCGCTTCCGCTCTCGCTCATCGGGACGTTCGGCATCATGTATCTGGCCGGATTCAGCCTCGACAATCTTTCGTTGATGGCGCTGACCATCTCGACCGGCTTCGTCG
>DASXHS010000062.1:0-4171 GCA_036488345.1 Candidatus Udaeobacter sp. | reverse complement strand
CCCATTGCGAACGTCCAAGTAATGGATGCACCGGGCGTAGATCCCGATCGCTGAAACGCCACCAACCGCTGGTCAGGCCGAAAACGGCTTCCGTCCACAACTGAGGCGTAGCCACGTCCATGAAAACCAGCGAACCGCCCGATGCGAGCAGTTGGTATAGGTTACGCAGGGCAGCGCGAATATCGGTTACGGCATGAAGCACGTTGGTCCCGATGATAAAATCGAACGAGCCGAGCTCGAAGCCCTGTTCGGTGGCAGATTTTTCAAGATCAAAAATCTTGGTTTCAACTTCGGGGAAGTTCGCGAGCTTCTGATGCGCACTCGAGAAGAACGCAGCGGAGACGTCGGTGAACGTGTACGAGTGTAAGCCTCGCTCCAGGGCCGGGAGGACTTGCGCGCTGAGGCCACCGGTGCCGGCGCCGACTTCGAGAATCCTCAACCCCCGACCCTCGGGGAGCGCATGGGCGGCTTCCTGCACAGCAGCGCTGATAGCTGCCAACCAGTGGCTTGTCAGCAAACCGTCCCCATAAAAATGGTCGAGCAGTTCCGCTCCAGCGCTGGCGAACAATACCTGCACGGCATCCTTCTCACCGCGCAAAATCGGACCAAGTTCGGCGCAATTTCCAGCCACGAGCTGCGCTTCGGGAAGATGACCGGGATGCTCGGTGATGAATTGTCGTTGCGCTTCGTTTGCTGATTCAGCGGCGGTTGTGAACGCTGGGTTCGGTTGATAGCCGGATCCACTTGATTCCACCAGGCCACGCTTTTGAAGTTTCAACATCAGCTGTTCGAAAACTGGCCGCATCGGCACGGCAACCCGCAGTGAATCGGCGGTGAAATCAGCGCCGATCATAGCTCCCATTTCCCGGAGGCTCGCGCACAGCAGGACAGCAGCGAGATCGTCCTGAGCGGCAATCGCACTTTTAAGCCGCTCTCGTCCGCGCGTAGCGAGCACATCGTCAAGCGCGCCTTGGGCTGCGTCGCGCAGGCGGGTCAAAGGCAAAGGTTTCAACGTCCCCGGGCGGAATTCGTGCGGTGTGCGCTGCCAGTCTACATGATAGAGAACATCGCGGACGCCGCCGATAGCACCCCGGCGCACTCCTGCGACACTGATGGCGCGGAACCCCTCCACCAGAACACACGGTTTGCCGGATTCGTCATAAAGAGCAATGCGTCCATCGACGAACTCATCCGTGCATTGAATCACGCTGGCGCAGACCCGCGCCGAGGCTCCGGGGGAACGCAGAAATAGAATTCGGCCAAATCGGACCGGCAATTTCAGTTGCGAGCCGCGTGCTTCGACCGTCGAACGACCGGCGGAGAACACATGTAGCGCGCCATCGAGCAGCACGGGATGCAATGGATACTCGCCGGCCCTCGGCGCAATCGATTCAGAAAGCGCCACCCGTCCGGACGATTTACCATTTGCGGCGCAAAGCTCGTGAACAGAGCGAAATGTTTCGCCATATCCGAGTCCCAGATCGCTCATGTAGCGGTAAAACGCGTCGATATCGACTGGCTTGAGTTTCGAGATAACCAGCTGGATTTCAGTGTCGAAACTTGAGTCGGCAAAGGCCGACTCGGTCCGTTCGGCTCGCATTGAGCCCACGACGTGCAACGACCAGGTTGTTCCCTGGTCGAACCGACTTTGGATCGCGAATGTGCGCTCGTTAGGCTCGTAGGAGACTTCGATGTGAATGCCGGTGGCAGGTTCCGGCAGGATAAGCGGCTTGCGAATCTCAAACTCCTCGACCACGAACGGTCGGCCTTCGAAAAGTTGCGTGCCGGCCTCGATTACCAGTTCAACAAATCCCGCGGCTGGGAAAATAACATGGTTCTCGACTTTGTGATCTTTGAGGAAAGCCATGTGTCGGCTATCCAGCCTGGCGGTCCAGGTGGGCGTCGCGCGCGGGAGCCGCATATGGAGCATTCCGCGGCCGCCCGAGCCGAGGCGACTTTCGCGCCAGTCAGGAGCTTCGTTCCACCAGCGGCTGCGGTCCCAAGCATATGCCGGCAGCGGAAGGATACGACGCGATGGCGTCACGGCTTTGAAATCGAGCGCCGCTCCTGCACGATGCAGATCCATGGCGGCTTCCAGTACAGAATCGTGTTCCCGTTCCCGACGGACAGAAGAGATTACAATCGGTTTCGATCCGCCACGGCTGGCGAGACATTCCGCGATCGAATGAGCAAGGGCGGGATGGGCGCCGAGCTCCAGCCAGATATCCACACCAAAGTCAGCAATCGCATTGATCGCCGGCGCGAATTGAACCGGTTGCCTGATGCCGCGGGCCCAATGCGCCGCGTCACCAGCATTACCGTCAAGACGGTTGCCAGTGATGGTGCTAAACAACGGAACGGTTTCGGGCTGCGGTGCGAGGTCGATCAGCGCATTCTCGAGCGCATCGGCAGCGGGCTGCATCATCGCGTGATGAAACGGATGATCGACTCGGACCAGCCGGGCGAAGACGCCTTGTGTCTCGAGCTCGGCGAACATTGCTTCGATTGAATGACGCGGACCGGCGAGGGTGAGCGAGCGAGGGCCGTTGAATGCCGCGATAGAAATGGTTTGGTCATGTTTGTCGATCAGAGCTTGCGCTTCTTCTTCGCCAAGCCCGACCGCGAGCATCCTGCCTTCACCGCGCGCGCAACCTTCCATGAATCGCGCGCGCAAAGCGGTCATTCGCGCGCCTTGTTCCAGCGAAAACAAACCTGCTACACAGGCTGCAGCAATTTCACTGACGCTATGGCCAAGAACAGCAGAGGGATGCACGCCCCACGCTTTCCAAAGCTCCGCCAAGCCAACTTGCATCGCGAAAATGGCGGGCTGTGCAATCTCAGTACGATGCAATTGTGAGGTTTCTTCTGACCGGCTGAGTTCTTCCAGAAGGGAAAAAGTCGCGACGCCACGTAGTGCCGCGTCACACTGTTCGATCACATGGCGAAAGACCGGCTCATGTTGCATTAGTTCGCGGCCCATGCCCCACCACTGCGGACCCTGTCCGCTCATAATAAATGCGACGCGCGGTGCGCTCTCAGGTCGCGGCGTGAATGAGGTGCGAACCTTCACGCTATCCTCTTTGATTGCGAACGCGTCGAGTTCTTCGATGAGTTCCCGTATGGAGCGTGCAACGAGAGTCAGCCGATGCGGATGATGATTGCGCCGCTTGCCGAGTGTGTAAGTCAAATCGGGCAAAACCGGTGAATCGCCGTTAAGATTAACTCGCTCGGTCAGCCATGAAGCCAGCTTCATGGCATAACCACGAAGCGCGTCTTCTGACCGGGCGGAAAGCATTACCGGCCAAGCGCGCTCGATACAGATTTCTGCGTGATCCGCGTGCGGAATAGATGGCGGCTCCATCAGAATGACGTGCGCGTTTGCGCCGCCGAATCCAAAAGAATTTACGCCTGCCAGCCGTTCACCATCGGTTTCCGGGAACGGCTCGGTGTCCGTCGGTACGCGCAGTTTCAGTTTATCGAAATCGATGTGCGGATTCGGGGAACTGAAATGCAAGCTGCCAGGAATTTCACGATGCTGAAGAACCAGCATCGCTTTCAGGAGTCCGGCAATGCCGGCGGCAGTTTCAAGATGGCCAACATTCGTTTTAACCGAACCCATGGGTAACGGGGTTGAACGCTGCTCGCACAGAGCCTCCGAGAGTGCGTGCGCTTCAATCGGATCGCCCACGGCCGTGCCCGTGCCGTGCGCCTCTACGAATCCAATTTGCGCCGGCGAAACGCCAGCATCTTTGCACGCATCCTGGACCAGCCGAGTTTGCGCTTCCGTGCTTGGTAGTGAAATACCATTTGTGTGTCCGTCCTGATTGACCGCTGTGCCAACAATTACTCCCCGGACCGGATCACCATCGGCGATAGCTTGGGAAAGGCGCTTCAATAACACCATCCCGGCCCCTTCGCCACGAACGAAACCGTTCGCTGTCGCATCGAACGCAGCGCATCGCCCATCGGGCGAGAGCATTGACGCTTGGGAAAAACCGATGAACCCGCCCGGCGTGATCATCACAGTCACGCCGCCAGCGAGTGCGGTGTCGCCGCGTCCGGCCCAGATGTGCTCGCAAGCAGTGTGGATCGCGGTCAGCGCAGACGAACACGCCGTGTCCATCGCGACACTTGGACCGCGCAGATTCAGGCAGTAGGAAATCCGATTCGC
>DASXHS010000059.1:0-138331 GCA_036488345.1 Candidatus Udaeobacter sp. | reverse complement strand
CAGCGTTTGCTGTCCCGTGCAGTCGAACCCAAACAAACCTTGGCCGCACCATTGAGTCGCGTACAACGTAGTCGGGGAAATGGCTATACCCGTGGCTTCGTTCAATGGGGCAAAGAAGAATGGACTGGCTCCATAAACCGTTCCTGCGACGAGCGATAACAGCCCCACAATGGTGAGATAGATTTTTGTTCTTAGAGAGATTTCGGTTCTTTTTTTCATTTTTTTTGAATTCTGGGTTTCAGCATTACTTTTTCCGTCGGCTGCCTTAGATGACTCCCTTATTGTGGATCCCTGAAGTAGCCCCTACCTATTTCTCCGGAATTTGACTGACGAAGTTCTTACAAAAAACGCAAAATTGTCAAGAAATGGTTTACAATTTCGTAATCTAACAGGGATGCAATTGTCGAACGCTTTGGAACTTTAGCCGTGGGCAGCGACAAGCGCGGAATTGATTGAGCAGTTCTAAGCAAGGCGCCTGCGTCGCCGTTCGAGACAGAACCCCGTTAGAATCGCCGCAATAACGCCGCCGCTTTCGTAGGGCAGGGAGAGCCTCTGAAAAACTAATTAGGGTTTGTCGCCAGCGAAGAAAACGGCTTATGAATCGAGGAACATGCCGTTCGCACAACTCCGCGCGTGCAAACAAAAAGCCGCCACGCGGTGAAGCGTGACGGCTGATTGTTAATTGGCTACTCTATTTGATCTCTTAGTTCTTGATCAGATCGAGCCCTTGAGTTGAGCCAGGGTCGCCCGAAATTGCGAAGTTGTAGTGAACCGTTGTTCCCGGGCTGGGAGCGGTTGCACCCGCAACGCTCTTCGAATTGTATTTGAGCGAGATGATGTAAGTGCCCGCAACCGGTGCATTGAACGACACGCTCACGGCGCCGGTCGTGGTGTTTTGCGTGATCGTCTCCGACACGCTGCCACAGCTGGAGTTAAACACATTGCTTCCCCCGCCCAGGAGGAAGGGCGTGCTGAAGTTGCCCGTCGTGATCGTCTCATTGATCGTGAAGCTGTTGTTGCCGGCTGGCACCGTCACCGACACCCAGTAGAAGAACACACCGGGGGTGACGTTCTGCGAGATCTTCCCGCCGGAGACACTGTAATTCAGGCTGGCAAGGGTGTCGGCCGTGTTATTCACGAACTCGTTACAAGTCGTCCCTGTCGGCGTAATCTGACTGCGTCGATTCGGCGGTGTCGACGTGGGAGTTGGCGTTGGTGTTGACGTAGCCGTTGGCGTTGGAGTTGGAGTAAACGTTGCCGTAGGCGTAGGAGTAAACGTTGCCGTAGGCGTAGGCGTAAACGTCGCTGTAGGCGTAGGAGTAAACGTCGCCGTAGGCGTAGGCGTAAACGTCGCCGTAGGCGTAGGCGTAAATGTTGCCGTGGGTGTAGGCGTAAATGTCGCTGTGGGCGTGGATGTCGGTGTAGGAGTAGGCGTATTTGTAGGCGTAGATGTAGGCGTCGGCTCTGGACACTCAACAAATTGGGCGCCCTCGTTTATGGTAAAGTTGAAAGAGGCGTCGAACACACTGGTATCATAGCTGTTCGTTATCGGATTGAACGCGACGAGAAGGGTACCCTGGGTGGTTGTCGGCGGGTTGGCCTCGCTGGTAACCAGAACGTGCCTGCCATCATTCAACCCTCCTGTTAAGAAGTCGGTCGGTGGATAATAGAGGGTGAAGCCAAGGTCTTCTACTTGCTGGAAAAAGGCGCCGATGGGCTGATTGGCGATGCAGCCGAATGTGCACGTCCCCACGTTCGTTGGGATATTGCGGATGTTTTCCACACCCATCCCATAAGGGGGGTTACCGGTCCAATTGAAGACATTAAAAGTAACGTTGCCACTGGCATCCATTGCGTTGATCGACTGGGTGTTCTCGTCGACAACCAGGAGCATACCGGCCAAGGGCCCGAAGGTTGCGGCCGCTACCTCCTGTCCTTCAATGTGTACGGGATCATGCCCATGGCCCGAAAAGGTACCGATAAGCGTGGCATTTCCACTCCCGTCAATCGCACCGACGTCACCGCCCTCGCACGTAAAGATCATTCTGAAGCCAAATGTGCCCGTTTTGTCGAACTTAATCGAGCTGTGGTCCGCGAATTGGCAAGCACCACTCCCGAGCCCTGTGAGGTCTTTAAACAAGGTGATGGGACCTGCCGGCGGCGTGAACTTAAAGACGAACGCGCCTTCTGTGATGAAAAGGTCCCCCGGGGTAAACCCGGCCGCAGTGGACAAAGTTGGAGCGATAGACATGTATTTTTCCGTGCATTGTTCGCGGCCAAGCGGAATCAGCCCCAGCAGCGTTTGCTGTCCCGTGCAGTCGAACCCAAACAAACCTTGGCCGCACCATTGAGTCGCGTACAACGTAGTCGGGGAAATGGCTATACCCGTGGCTTCGTTCAATGGGGCAAAGAAATATGCACCGGCGCCATAAACCGTTCCTGCGACGAGCGATAACAGCCCTGCCATTGTTAGATAAATTTTTGTTCTTAGGGAGAATTTAGTTCTTTTTTTCATTTTTCAGTTATGCTTGATTCTTCGTTTGTAATTACTGCCTTATATGCGTATTCACGGCGCATGTCAAGAACACATTCTGGACTTCGACTCCGAAATTGCGTCCATCCTGGGGGTCCTGATTGAAGCGCTTACCTACATCTCCGGGATTTGCGGGACGAAGTTCTCAAAAAAATGAAGTTTTTTCAAAAAACCGCAGATTAGCGGCCTTCGCGCAGGCTTCTGCCTTCGCGCAAGGCTCCGGCGAGACAAGACGGCTTGGCAGACCGCCGCGCCCGGATGCATCACGGGGAGAGTTGCCCCGTCTGATTCTTTTGGGATTCGACAATTCCCCCGCACATCAATTGGCATCGCTCACATCGATTTGATCGAGCACGTCATCAAGTGTTTGCCTATTGTGCACCTCGGCATCGAGACCGCACGAGAGCAGGCAGCTCACACAAAGCCCCAATTCGGTGCGCCATGTCGTTCTACATCGCGGGCAGGCGAGCGAGTCCGTATGTCGAAGCTTCGAAACTGGACTGCCATTCAACGGAAAGGTTAAGAGCTACGCGCCGGCGTCTTCTCATATTTTCGAGCGAACTCACCCTTCCTGAGATCGTCAGCGCACGGTTTTTGGGCGTGACTTATCTAAAAATGTTTCGATTTACCTTTTGATCGCTTACTCGGAGCCGACTGCACACGCGCAAGTGCCTGGCTGTTGTCTTGTCGTGATCCCAACTGGGCGAAACAATGTTCCGCCCTTGCTCACAAAATGTTTGTCAGAAAAGAAAACGCAGAATTTCGACCAGGCCGTTTTTATTTTGGCGTTTTTCTCCCGGCGACAAGATCGAGAACTGCGCGGCGCAGTTTCTCGCGGTCTGCTGGATTGTCCATGTCGACTTTGAGGTTCATCGCATCCGCGACGGTTTTGGCGTAAGCAACGCCCTGCTGCTCGGCCAATCGCTCCCAGCGTTCGTCGGCCATGACCTCGATAAGATTGGAGACGGAACGCTTCTCCAAAGAAGCCATTTGTTCCAGTTTGTTTCGTTGTTCGTCACGCACCGTCAGGTTGAGCTTCGCTTTGTTCTTGTTCTTTTTGAATTTTGCCATTGGCAGTTGTTTGGGAGGTCGTTTTTCACATGCGATTATGCAGGCTAAAGCAGGAATTGTATGTGACACAAATGTCGTTGTAAAACTTTCTTCTTGACCTGCGCCACAACTGCGCATAAAAGACGCACGCAACAGGCCCCCCCCGGGAATGGTTCTCAATGACGAGAACCAACCGAAGGCCAAACAATTCGTCCTGCAGAATAAAGCCACGGAATGTCATGCGAACAAGGACACGCACAATTCCCCCAAGGTCCGCTCAAAGTGGCGGCAAAAAATCAACAGCCCAAATGAAAGCCCCCCAAACAAAATCAAAACGCAAAACGCAAACAAAAATTAAATTAATCCCGGCGAAAAACGCGCTTGGTTCATTGGGTCTCACCGCGCGTGAAACGGAGGTTTTGACCTGGATCGCACAAGGTAAAACAAATTATGAGATCGGCGTGATCCTCAGCGCTTGCACAGGCACCATCTGCAAGCACGTCGAACACATCCTATGCAAACTCGACGTCAGAAACCGTACCGCCGCGGCTGTCATCGCCCTTGCGGCATTGGCCAAGAGTAAGAATATGCGCCGAGTGGTGCGATGACGCGACTTTTTCTTGCCGGTCGAGGGCACTCCAAGAACCCGCTGCGACAAATCATTTATCACCTGGTCGTGTCGCAGCACTGTTTTGTGCCTTTTGATTTCCGTTTTTTGTTCCGCGAATTATTCAAGCCATTAACACAGGCAATCTCTCCCCGCTGCCCAAGGAGATGGAGGTCGCCTGCCTCGCCAGGATGCAAACCGCGTAAAAGGCCGCAGTCGATGCGGTTTTCATGAAAGCGGTATGGCCACGTGCCCCGAAAGCATTCGGGGTTTACGTGGCTGCCTCGCTAGGATTCGAACCTAGACAGAGAGATTCAGAGTCTCTAGTGCTACCATTACACTACGAGGCAACGAGGGGAGGAAATTAAGGTCGCGTGGTTGGACTGCAAGTCGAACAGAGTCGCTGCGCCCGCGAGGCTTGATTATGCCAGCACTTTGGCGTCGAGCAAAATCTCAGCGCCTTCTCGAGCGGCGTCGACTTCCAAAGATTTTCCGCTTTTTGCTACAAACGCGCGCGCATGTTCCACCATTCTATCGATCATTTGGTCGTCATGATTCGGATCGTGATGGAAAAGAACGAGCCTGCCCACATTTGCATCGAGCGCCAGCGAAACGACGCTGTCCACTGAGCTGTGGCCCCAGCCAACGTGCTTCGCGTATTCCTCCTCGGTATACTGCGTATCCATAATTGCGACGTCGCATCCCTGGAGAAAATCGACCATCTTTCCGCGCTCGGCGTCGGCAAAACCGCGCGCTTCCTCCTCGGTGATTCCGTCACGGGAGGCCAACAACATCTTAAGTTCCTCGAATGGTTCGTTGTCGGGAAAATAGGCGATTGATCCCGAGCTCGTGGCAAGGCGGTACCCGACGCAAATTCCCGGATGATTGGCGAACTTGGATCGCACTTCGACGGACCCGACTCGAAACTCCATCTCCTTCAGTTCCTCAATCGCCAGGTGGCTTGGCAGTTGGCGCAAGCTCACGGGGAAAAACGGCGTCTCCATTTGGCTGGCCAGAATCTTTGCCAAACCAGCGCGAGCGCCTTCATAACCTAAAACGCGGATCAGATTTTTCTGATCGTACGCTGGAGAAAAGAAAGGCAGTCCCTGGATATGATCCCAGTGAGTGTGCGAGATCATAAGAGTCAACTTCATCGAGCGAGGCCCGAATTCTTTGTCCAAAGCAAGACCGAGCAGGCGAATCCCGGAGCCGGCATCGAGGATGATAATCTCGCCGTCGGCGCGCACTTCCACACAACTGGTGTTTCCGCCATAACGTACTGTGCTCTTTCCAGGGACCGGAATTGAACCGCGAACGCCCCACAGCCTTATTCGCGCAGGAACCGATTCACGTTCCGGGACAGATTTCGGTTCGGGACGACGCGGGATTTCGGGCAGGAGCCTGTCGATCGTGCTGGAGAGCAGTTCCCATGTGAACGGTTTGAGCAGATATTCGTCTGCACCTGCTTCAAGAGCGCTGGTTCGGTCGACTCCGTAATCGCGACCTGAGACGACGATGATCTTGGTTGGTTGCAGTTTCTCGCGAATGGAGCGGCATACCTCAAAGCCGTTCGATTTTGGCATTAACAAATCGCACAGGATCAACTCCGGTCGATTGCGCAACGCCAACTCCAGCCCGGCGTCACCATCGTTTGCTTCCAAGACTTTCCAGTCTTCGCGCGCGAAAAGCTGCGCCATTACGCGCCGGTTCTCGGCATCGTCTTCAATGATTAAGACGCGAGGCATTGTGGGGGGGAAGAAAACTGCTTAGTACCTTCGCTAAAAGCAAGCGTAAATCAAAAGTAGCAGTTCTTTTTTTTCAAGGCAGTTGCTCACTGTGCTAAAAGAAAATGGGAATAATTAAAATCGCGAGGATGTTGACGACTTTGATCATTGGATTTATCGCGGGTCCGGCCGTGTCCTTGTACGGATCGCCCACAGTGTCGCCGGTGATCGCTGCGGCATGCGCAAAAGAACCTTTGCCGCCAAGATTTCCTTCCTCGATAAATTTTTTCGCGTTATCCCACGCGCCGCCGCCGGAGGTCATGGCAATGGCAACAAACAGGCCGGTGACAATAGTTCCCACCAGCAACCCCCCGAGCACGACTGGACCTAACTGTGGAATCATTGCCACAGCCACCACAAAAACCAACGGCAGCAGCGCTGGCACGATCATTTCGCGCAATGCCGCTTTGGTGACGATGTCCACGCACGTCCCGTACTCAGGCGTGTCCTTCCCGGTCATGATACCGGGATGGACCTGCAGTTGCCGCCGCACCTCGCGAACAACGGCGCCGGCGGCTTTGCCTACTGCGTCCATGCTGAACGCGGTGAAGATAAACGGAAGCAATCCACCGAGGAACAAACCGATAATCACCTTCGGATCGGTAAGCGAAAAATCGAACACGAACGGCTGGCCGTTGCGTGTCACGTGTGCCTTGAGCTCCTGTACGTAAGAGCCAAATAAAACCAGCGCTGCGAGACCGGCTGAAGCAATGGCGTAACCCTTCGTCACTGCTTTCATCGTGTTGCCCACCGCGTCGAGTTGATCGGTGACATTGCGTACTTCGTTGGGCAAGTTGCTCATTACCGCGATGCCGCCCGCGTTGTCGGTAATCGGACCGAACGAATCGAGCGAGATGATGATCCCGGCCATCGACAACATCGCCATCACTGCGATCGCGATTCCGTAAAGCCCGCCAAAATGAAAACTCAGCAGGATGGCAATTGCGATGAAGCCTACCGGCAGCGCGGTGGCGTGCTGACCAACAGCAAGACCCGCGATGATATTCGTGGCATGACCAGTCTCTGACGCACGCGCAATTTTTTGCACGGGCCGGTAATGCATGGACGTGTAGTAATTCGTGATAGCCACGACGACGGCTGTCATGATAATGCCGACGAGGGACGCCCAATAGAGTTGGGTTGGTGACCGCATTACGCCGCCGATCATCACGCCGGTCCGAAACAGATAATGCGTGGCGGGCCAGAAGAGGACGGCTGAAACGATCGCACTCGTGATTACGCCACCCATCAACACAGTGGCCGGTTTTCCACCCACAAAGTTCACGAACAGCACTCCCAAGATCGCGCCAAGCACGGAAATCCCGCCTAGCACAAACGGATAAATCACAGCCGCCGGGTTGTCCGGTAACGTCAGTGCACCGACAAGGATCGCGCCTATCAAGCTCACGGCATACGTTTCGAACACATCGGCCGCCATGCCGGCGCAGTCGCCCACGTTGTCGCCGACGTTGTCTGCGATCGTTGCCGGGTTGCGCGGATCATCTTCTTCGAGACCCTTCTCGATCTTGCCCACAAGATCCGCTCCGACGTCGGCCGCCTTGGTGTAGATTCCGCCGCCGAGTCGCGCGAACACGCTGATGAGACTCGCCCCGAGGGCGAGACCAACCAGACTATTGATCGCCATATGCGAGCCGGCGATACGCTCGACCAGACTGTAGAAAATTGATACTGACAAAAGCGCGAGCCCGACTACGAGGAGCCCGGTGACGGCGCCTCCGTTGAAAGCCATTCGCAAGGCTTTGTTCATCGACTCGGTTGCGGCTTGCGTCGTTCGCACGTTGGCCACCACGGCGATACGCATTCCGATGAAGCCTGCCGAAAGCGAACAAAACGCACCGATCACAAAGCCAATGGCGGTCGGACGATCTTTGAAAATAAAGAGCAAAATGAAAATTATTACGGCGATGGAGCTGATCGTGATCACTTGCCGATTCAAATACGCTTTGGCGCCTTCCTGAATGGCTCCGGCGATCTCTTGCATCCGTGGATTGCCTGAGGGCGACCGAACTACCACGCCGATTAAATAAAACGCGGCCCCGAGACCGATCACCGCGCAGACCATCGACAATGGCACGGCGGAGGTAAGGATGTTGAAGGCGAGGAAAATCATGGTCGGATCAGGCTGAAGCGCACGATTCTATAAAGAATTGCTTTCGTGGCAACTGCCTTAGTTCAATCTTTCGCGACCGTGCGGTTTCGTTAGGTCGAGCAGCGGACCAATGGGAACGATGCGGGTTGGATTTATCGCCGTGTGCGTCATGTAGTAATGGCGCTTGATGTGATCGAAATTCACCGTCTCAGCGATTCCGGGCTGCTGGTACAAGTCCATCAGGTAGCCTTGCAGGTTTGGATAATCGAGGATGCGCCGCAGGTTGCATTTGAAATGGCCGTAATAAACGGCGTCAAAACGCACGAGCGTGCAAAACAATCGCCAGTCCGCCTCGACAATGCGGTTGGCGAATAGATATCGGCTTTTGGACAAACGCTGTTCGAGCTCATCAAGCGCTTCAAAAACTCTGCGGCACGCGCGCTCGTACGGGCGTTGGCGCGTCGCGAATCCTGCTCTGTAAACGCCGTTGTTCACATTCTCGTAGATGAAATCGGAGAGCTTCGCGTGGTCGGCTTGGATGTCTTTTGGGAAAAGATCGACAGGTTTATTTCGAGCAAAGTCGTTAAACACGTCATTGAACATGCGGCAGATGTCGTCCTCGCAATTGTTCACGATGCGCCTTGTTTTCGTGTCCCAGAGGACCGGCACAGTCACGCGGCCCTCATAACCAGGATCGGTAGCTGTGTATGCTTCGCTCAAGAATTGGAAGCCATTGATTGGATCGGTAGATGCAAACGGTGCGCCGGGCGGGATGTCACCGGAAGTATCGCGAAACGCCCAGCCCAAGTCGTCTCGAACTGGATCAACGACGGTCAAGCCAATTGCGTCTTCTAGTCCTTTTAATTTCCGAACAATGACCGTCCGACTTGCCCAGGGGCAGGCTAGCGAAACGTAAAGATGATAGCGGTCTGCTTCGGCAGGGTAAGGTGTCGAGCCGTCGTTTGAGATCCGATCGCGAAACGCGTCTTCCTGGCGTTTGAATTCTCCGGACTTAGTCTCCTCATCTGGAAATTGTGCGTTCATATATAAGCACGAATGGACACGAATGAGCACGAATGCAAAGCGCGGGAACTCATTGTGTCGATGTCCGCGGCGCTCCACTCGCGTTGACACGGAAAAGGGCCAGTGATAGCGTCGCGGCAAATTTACGCGGAAGTCCGTAAAAGGCGGGCGTTAACGCGATTACCGTTCCAGACTTGCACACGTTACTGAACAGTCAGGTTTTGGTGCTCAACCGGCTTTGGCAGGCGGTGAATATCTGCTCTGCTCGCCGCGCCTTTTCGCTTGTATACGCAGGGCACGCCCAGATTGTTTCTTCGGATGACGCGACCAACTTTTCGACGCACGATTTCGAAAGCTGGCGCGATCTGTCGACGGACGCGCCCGATCATGAATTGGTTACGACCATTTCGTTCAAGATCCGGATCCCGCGGGTGATCGTGCTGCTTGTGTTCGATCGGCTTCCAAAGAAGGAAGTAAAATTCACACGGCACAACGTGTTTGAGCGAGACAAGAACACCTGCCAGTACTGCGGCGAACTCTTCGATCGGAGTGACCTTAATCTGGATCACATCGTGCCACGCGACCGCGGCGGGACGACGACTTGGGAAAACGTGGTTTGCTCGTGTATTCCGTGCAATACGCGCAAAGGCAACCGGCTTCCGCGCGAAGCGCACATGAGCTTAATCCGTAAACCTAAGCGGCCGAAGTGGCGGCCATTTGTGCAGATCACGTTTGCTGCGCCGCAGCACGATCTCTGGAAGCACTTCGTCGATCTGGCTTATTGGAACGTCGAGCTTAGCGACTAGCACCACTCAGTTCAACGGTGAGTCGTCGTTGATTCACGGTTGATTTTCTTTTGGCGTCTCTAAGGCGACCACTTCCTGAAAACGCGAATCGTTCCGAGGAGGCTCGAAGATCGAATCGAGGCGGAGCAAGGCAGGAGTAGCTCGCAGCTATCAGTAGGCGCTACGTCAGCTTAAAGAATGCGGCCGGGGTCGATGAGCCGGCTACAGTTTGTATAGCGGGTCTTCGTTCGCGGTTTCGACATATCAGTGCTTCAGCGCGTCGAAAATGGGTTGCGGATAAACGCCCAGCAAGATCGTGGCGACGATCAATGCGCTGATCGTCACTCGCGAGAGTCCGTTTACAGGAATGGCGTCGGTCTTGGAATCAGACTGCCAATACATCGCGCGGACAACCTTGAGGTAATAGTAGAATCCGCAGCCCACGGTGATCACTCCAACCACCACGAGTGCGATCTGACGCTGCTGAACAGCTGCGTAAAAGATGTAGAACTTGCCGAGAAATCCTGCCGTAAATGGGACGCCAGCAAGCGAGACCATCCCGATCAGCATCGCGAATGCGAGAAATGGTGAACGTTTAGCCAGACCATCAAAATCGGAAATTTCTTCGCCGGTTTGCTGCGCGACGATTATTAGCACTGCAAAACTCAACAGTGTCATCAATAGGTAAGCGACGAGATAGAAGGTAATCGCGCGGACATCGAAACAGAGCACGCCGATAAGCAGATAACCCGCATGCGCAATGCTCGAGTAGGCGAGGAGTCGTTTTAGATTCGTCTGCGGTAGCGCCGCGAGATTGCCGTAAATTAAAGTGAGTAGCGCAATCACAAAAATCAGCCGTTCTGTTTGCGGCAAATTCATGAACGGCTGCAAAACACGGATCAAAACGACGAATCCCGCTGCTTTCGAACCGACGGAGAGATATGCCGTCACTGGCGTGGGCGCGCCTTGATAGACATCTGGCACCCAGATTTGGAATGGGACCGCCGCAATCTTGAAGCCGAGCGCGACCAGAACAAAAACCATGCCTAACAAAGCTGCGCCGGAGTCGGCGGCAGCGTTCGCCAGTGCCGCCGTCAGCCGATAGAGATTTGTCTGACCAGTCGCGCCGAAAATCCACGCTATGCCGTACACGAGAAACGCGGTGGAAAGCGCGCTTAGCACCAAATACTTCGTTCCCGCTTCGAGCGTCGCAGGATTGCGCCGGGTAAAACTGACGAGCACATAGAACGACACCGTTACGAGCTCGAGCGCGACAAAGATGAAAACGAAGTCGATCGCCGAAACGAGGTACATGAGTCCGGCACAGGTGAAAAGAGGCAGCGCGACAAATTCACCGAGACCTGTGTGCGGCGGCTCGCCGGGAAAGAAGCTGCGCACCACTGGCGCGTAGTCGATCATCATGATCAACACAAGAATGGTGGTTAGCAGCGCGAATTGCTTGAAGAAGATCGCCAGCCGATCCGCTGCGTAAAAACTCCAGAAACCGGTCGCGTTAGTTGGCGAGGGAGTAGGAACGACAAAGAAAGTGGCGAGAAGAACTATCGCAAGCCCGGTAATTGCAGCGAAAGCCAGAACGCGCTTATCAATTTTTCCGGCGAACGCTTCGATAATCAGGATCAACATCCCGAGCACCAGCACCGCAATCTCAAGTAAGGGTGCGGTGATTGAAGTCATTTGGTTGCCAGTTCGTTGTAGCCGCCTCGCTGCGTTGAGGCGCTTGGGCGATGTTGCTTCGTCAAGCACGGCGACACAGCGCCGTGGCTACAGGTGTGCATATCTGAGTTGGCGGAGAAAAAAGTCCCGAAGGTTGGCGCCACATTTCGCACAAACAATTGCGGAAAAAATCCAAAGCAAAGCAGTGCTGCCACAAGCAGCATAACAGGCACGCGTAACGCCGGACTAAGATCGGGCAGCTTTTGCCATTGCTCGCGAACAGAGCCCATGAACGTCTTGCGATAAGCGCGCAACATGTAAACCGTCGAGAGCACTACGCCCCATAACGCAAGCACCGTGGCGATTTGAAAAATGTGAAACCGCCCGATTTCCCAGCCGTCCCTGAACGCGCCAAAAAAGATCATGATTTCCCCCGCGAAATTGGCAAAACCCGGTAGACCGATTGCGGCGAACACGCCAAATCCGAAAACTAGCCCGGCGAAAGGCATCACCCTGGCTAGTCCCCCGAGTTCATCAAAAGCCAACGTGCCCGTTCGCCGGCGCAATTCGCCTGCGATTCCAAACAGCAACGCGATTGAAAGACCGTGAGCGAACATCAACACAACGGCGCCGGTTACGCCGAGAACGCCAAAGCTAGCAATTCCGAGAAAAATGTAACCCATGTGCATCACACTCGAATAACCGAGCATCCAATCGAGCCGCTTCTGAGCGATGGTAACGAGTCCGACGTAGATGATGTTACCGAGTAACAGCACGACGAGCAGAGTCGCCCAGTGATGGGCGCCTTCGGGCAACATCGGAATCGCAAGGCGCAAGAACCCGTACAGTCCGAATTTCTTTAACACGCCTGCGTGCAGCATCGCAGCGGGCGGCGGCGCGGCGGCATAGGCTTCCGGCGCCCACGTGTGAAACGGAAAGAGCGAGATGAGAATTCCGAAACCGATAAGCAGCAACAGATAAACATGCCGTTGCGCGTCCGGAGCGATCTGGCCCATTCCAGCCGCGGTCCGCAACACACGAATATCAAAACTCCGCGAGGGGAGAGGAAAGCTTTGGTAAAGCAAGATCAGGCCGAGTAGTAGAATGAAACTGCCGATTGCCAGATAGATCGTGATTTTCCAGGCCGCTGCGACGCGATTCCCGCTGCCCCAGATTCCGATCAGCAAAAATGTGGGGATGAGCGCGAGTTCGTGAAACGCGTAAAAGAAAAATAAATCGATTGAAGCAAACGCGCCGATCGCGCCGCCGGAGATGAACAAAAGACAGGCATAAAACGCGTTTTCAGATCTCTCTATCGTGCCGGCGAACCACACTGCAGCGAGGGTCACGATGCTGGCAAGCAGCACCATGATTGCGCTCAAGCCATCGACGCCAGTGGCGAAGCTCAATCGCCACTCGGGAGAGATGCTAAACGATGTAACGTGTTGGAAGTCGGCGTTACCGTGGTCGAGAGACGCAAACAAAAATAGCGCCACGGCAAACGTCAAAACCGACGCGGCCAGCGCAGTCTTCCGTGCCGGCGCGCCAAGCATGATCAGGACGGCCGCAACGATTGGACAAAAAATCGTGAACAGAACCATTAGCGCATAACTGCAAAGTAAATGAGAGCGATAACACCGAGACCGAAGAGGAACGCGTAGGCTTGAAGATTGCCGACTTGGATTAGTCGCAAGACTGCTCCGATCCCCCAGACGCCTCGACTGCTTCCGCCCACCGCGCCTGCATCGATGATCCAGCGATCAATGAAAGCTGCCACACGAGCGAGCAGCTCCTGCGTCCAATAAATGAGCCAGCCATAGAATTCGTCGAAATAGAATTTGCGACGCAAAAACTCGATTTTGACCGGTTCCGTCGCGCGTTCGCGGTAAAGAACAATCGCGAGCCCAACTCCCAGAATCAGTGCAAGGATTGCCAGCAGGGGAACAAGGACCGCGGCTTCTTCGGTGGGGAGTGTGAGAAACTTTCGAGCGAAGAATGCAAAACCACCGAGTGTTGCGAGAACTGCGAGCACGATCAACGGCATTGTCATGACGCGAGGTGACTCTCGGCCCTCGCGCGCGCTCTCGCTGCGCGGGTTACTGAAGAACACAATGATGAGCATGCGTATCACGTAGAAAGCGGTCAGGAACGCGGTGAACAAGGCCACGGCGAAAATCGGCAGGTTGTGTTCGTAGGCGACCGCGAGAATCGCGTCCTTACTGAAAAATCCGCTGAACGGCGGACAGCCGATCAACGCCAGCGCGCCCGCGCCGAAGGTGGCAAAAGTGATCGGAAGTCTTCGACGCAGACCGCCCATCTTCCAGATGTTCTGTTCGTGATGAAGCATCACGATGACCGAGCCGGCCGCAAGAAAGAGGAGCGCCTTAAAGAACGCGTGAGTAAAAAGGTGGAACATGGCCGCTTGGTTTGAAGCGAGACCCACAGCCATCACCATGTAACCGAGCTGCGACAGCGTGGAGTAGGCGAGAATGCGTTTGATGTCGTCTTGCTGCGTGGCGATCAACGCCGCCATCACCGCCGTGATGGTTCCGATCCACGCGATAACTAGAAGTGCCGTTTGTGACGCTTGAATGATGAACGCGACGCGTACCAGCATGTAGACGCCGGCCGCGACCATGGTGGCTGCGTGAATCAATGCCGAGACTGGCGTCGGACCTTCCATCGCGTCCGGCAACCAGACGTGCAGCGGAAATTGGGCAGATTTTCCGATCGCGCCGCAGAAAATTAAAAGCGCGACAATTGCGATAAACGTTGCATGGCCGCCAAACATCGGCATTCGCGGCGCGATTTCCGCAAACACGATTGAGCCGGTGGTCATCCAAATCATCAGGATGCCAGTCATGAATCCGAAATCGCCAATCCGTGTAGTAATAAATGCCTTGTTTGCTGCGTTGGCTGCGGCATCTCGAAAGAACCAGTGACCGATCAAAACATACGATGTGAACCCGACCAATTCCCAAAAGATGAAAAGCATCACGAAATTGTTCGCAAAAACGATCCCGAGCATCGCGAACATGAAAAGCGATAGCGCCGCGAAATAACGGGACTTGCCCTCGTCGTCGCGCATGTAACCGAGCGAATAAATGTGAATCAGTGCTCCGACGCCGGAAACCACAACGGCCATCGTCCGGCTCAACTGATCAAGCGTTAGGCCAAACGGCACGCGAAACAGCGGCGGAATATTGAGCCATACGAACTCACGTGCCGACGTAGCTGGATGAGCAAATACGAAGCAACTGCAGCAAAAACTTATCAACACCGCACTGATGGAAATTGCACTGCTCAATGATTTCCATCGGAGCGTGAAGAGCGTGATGACCACCGCGCTTGCGAACGGTGCGAGAAGAATCAGCCACGGATAGAATGAGTGCATTGGTCCGTCTGATTCGCGGGTTAGAACTTCAGGCTGGTGATGTCTGCGACATCCGTCGTTTGTCTCGCGCGATATAGCGCGACGAGAAGCCCCAGCCCCACGGCTACTTCAGCCGCCGCCACGGTGATGACAAAAAAAACGAACACCTGCGCGTTGTAATCCGGCAGTCCATTAGCACCGACGCGAAATCGCGAGAAAGCCACGAGCGACAGGTTGGCCGCGTTTAACATCAACTCGATCGACATCAAAATTATGATGAGGTTTCGACGTAACATCACGCCGGCGAAACCGATCGTGAAAAGGATCGCGCTTACGATCAAATAATCGCCGAGCGTGATCATGTTACCGCGGTTCCCGCCGGCTCAGGAGGACCACCCCAACCGTGGCAACGAGCACCAGGACGCCGATGATTTGGAAGGGCAGATTGTAGTTGGTAAAAAGTAGGTGGCCGATGTGCCACACGTCATCCGTTGTCGATGCTACTAGAGGCGGAAAAGTCCGTCGCGCAGATTGAAAGTGCCCAATCACAACGTAGATCTGAATTAGCAAGATCACGGCCACCCCAACGCCGCCCACGGCGGCGACCCAGTTGATCCGGCGCCGTTCTTCGACACGGATGTCGAGCAGCATGATGATGAAAAGAAAGAGCACCATTACGGCGCCTGCATAGACCAATACTTGAATGATGCCGACGAAAAACGCGTCGAGCGACATGAACAGCGCTGACAAGCCGAGGAAGGAAACAACCAGGCTCAGCGCGCTCGCCACGGGGTTCCGGTTAAGGACGACAGCCGCACCGAATGTCACGGTCAGAACTGCAAAAATCCAAAATAGGAAAGGGGACATCGGATTATTGGAGTAATGGAGTGGCGGAGTAATGGAGTAATGAGTTCGTGACGCCAGCCACTACTCCCGCACTCCAATATTCCATCACTTCTTCTCGTTCCATTTCAGTACCACGCCGTGCATCACTCCGCCGATCTCGAGAAGTTTTTCCTTGTGATGCACCATGTCGGCGCGCGTGAAGCCTGTGATCGCATAATCTTTACGCAGAAAAATCGCCTGCTCTGGACAAACTTCCTCACACATCCCGCAGTAAATGCAGCGGATCATGTCGATATCGAATTCTTCCGGAAATTTTTCGACCTTGGCGAAACGGTCCGACGGAACAATCTCGCCGGGAATAATTTTGATCGCGCGCGGCGGACAAATGAATTCGCAAAGTTGGCACGCCACACAGCGCACCCGTCCCTCTGAATCGCGCACCAGCGCGGGTGCGCCGCGGTAATGATCAGGCAGGTGACTGTCCCATTTTTGCTCCGGGTATTGCATCGTCACCTTGGTGCGCCCGAGTAGCGCATTCTTGAAATGTTTTAACGTAATTGCCAAACCAGCAGCAATGGCTGGCAGATACAATCGCTCGCGCCAGTTCAACCTCGGTCGTGGAACGGTAATGGTCATAATCAAAATGACGAATGACGAACGACGAATGACGAATGAATGACGAAGCACGAATCACTGAAGACTTTGCGCCGGTGATCAGCTTTTTGGGCTTCGGTATTCGGATTTGTTTCGAGCTTCGTCATTCGGATTTCGTCATTTATTTGGGCGCAAACATTAGTAGCCCCGCAACGATGAAGATGTTCACTAACGCGATTTCGAAAAAGAAGAGCCAGCCCAGTCGCATCAGCTGATCCCATCGAAATCGGGGGAGCGTCCAGCGCACCCACATAAACAAGAAAATCACCACAGCGACCTTTGTGAAAAAGACTGCGATGTTAATCAGGCCGAAGAACCATCCGTGGGAGCCATCCGGTATGCCGGGAAAATGCCAGCCGCCGAAAAATAACGTCACGACAACAGCGGACCCGGTGATCATCGCGGCGTATTCGCCGAGAAAATAAAGCGCGAACTTCATCGAGCTGTATTCGGTGTTGTAGCCGCCAGCGAGCTCCTGCTCGGCCTCCGGCAAATCAAATGGCAGTCTGTTTGTTTCAGCGAAAATCGCGATCATGAACACGAGGAACGAGATGATCATTGGAATCGTGAGCAGCCATTTCCATGGATTCATCCAATCGCCAATGAAAGGCGCAATAAACCAGCCGTGGTCGATCTGGTAATGCACAACGCTCGTCAGTCGCAAACTTCCAACCATAAGGAAGACCGGAATGACAGCGAGCCCGAGCGAAAGCTCGTAAGAAAGCATTTGCGCGCTGGAGCGAATGCCGCCGAGGAAAGGATATTTCGAGTTGGAAGCCCAGCCGCCGATGACGATTCCGTAAACGCCTAACGAGGAGATTGCGAATACAAAGAAAATTCCGACATTGATGTCCGCAATCACCATCGGCACACCGAAGAGCGTGCTGCCGAACGGCACCACCGCGATGGTGATGATGGCCGGCATGACAGCGAGACACGGCGCCAGCCAGTAGTAAAAAGTATTCGTAGCGTGCGGCGTGAAATCTTCCTTGAGTAGCAGCTTGAACATGTCGGCGATGGGCTGGAAAAGACCGGCGGGCCCCACGCGATTCGGACCAACGCGATCCTGAATAAAGGCGCTAACCCGTCGCTCCGCGTACACTGCGTAAGACACCATGAACAAGATTACCCCCAGCAAAATTGCGATCTTTAGCAGCGAGGTAATGATGAAAAAAAAGTCCATTACGGTCCTTCAATTTTACCGCCGAGGCGCCGCTTCTGGTTCGACTTGTCGCATTGTCGATGCACCGGGATGAGGTTGCACGTGATCCAATTCGTGCCGAACACCGCGACGTGCAGCCTGAACCGCGATGGCTTGTTCGATTGCTTCTTCGTCGCTGGGATGCGTCGGCGGCAACTCTTCAATTTCCAGAATGTGTACGCCGAGATCGCCGATTTTGCTCAGACTCAACCCGGCGAATTGTGGGACTGTTTCGCTCATCCGGCGGAAAACATCTTCAATGGAATGAAGCGAGTCGCCGCCGCCTATTGCTTGAAGGAGGTCGCGTAAAATCTCCCAGTCGTCGCGAGCATTGCCAGGCGGGCGAGTGGCTCGGTTCAAGCGTTGTAATCGGCCTTTGCCGTTAACCATCGAGCCGCGTTTTTCGGCAAAACCGCAGGCAGGCAGGACAACACTTGCCTTTTCAGTCACTGCGTTGTGCAAATTATTCATCACGATGAGTGCGGGCAGTCGCGCGAGTTGTTCGACTGACAGGCCGAGGTGCATCGCGTTCTCTTTTAAAATCACGAGCGCTTTGATTCCTCCGGATCTTACCGCGTCGGCAATTGCCATGAGCTTTGCGCCGGGCGCGGAGCTTGAGCCCAGGATCAGCCGGGCGCCGTTTGTGTTCGGGTTGCGATCTTCACTTAATAAAATTTTGTCTCCGCGACCGCGCCTCGGGACAATATCGACCCACTGAACGCCTAACGAGCTAACCAACTGCGCCGTGAGCCAAAGCTCTTCGTTCGTCATCCGACCCGAAGCAACAATTGCAATTTCCGATGCGACAAATTGTTTCAAATGGAGCGCTGCCTGCCCAATGGCGGTTGGCCAATCGGCTGGCACCAGTCTTCCCTGCGATCGAATCTGCGGCTCCAGCAAACGGCCGTCCGCTTCGAGATATTTGTAATTGAGCCGGCCATAATCGCACATCCAACAGGAGTTAACGTGATCGTTCTCGCGCGGTGTTTGACGATAGATGACGTCCTCGCGAGTTCCGATGAGTGTATTGCACCCGGTCGCGCAGCTTGTGCAGATGCTCTTCGTTTCTTTCAGGAACCAGACCCGCATTTTGAATCGGAAATCGGTCGAAGTCAGCGCACCGACAGGGCAAATGTCCACGGTGTTAAGCGAATAATTGTTGTCCAAAGACCTGCCAGGATGCGCCGTTAGGATGGTGTGACTGCCGCGATCAACGAACCCGAGCACGTCGTCATGCGCGACTTCCTGGCAGAAACGGATACAGCGCGAGCATAGAATGCAGCGTTCGTCATCAAGCGTCACGCGCGGGCCGAGTTGCACCGCTTTCGGCTTTTTCACTTTGTTCTCCAGGAAACGCGATTGCGAACTGCCATAGTCGACACTGAACTCCTGCAAACGGCATTCGCCGGCCTGATCGCAGATCGGACAATCGAGAGGGTGATTGATCAGGAGAAATTCCATGACGCCGCGCTGACATTCCTTCACCAGCGGTGAGTCGGTGCGAACGGCCATGCCTTCGGCGACATCCTGTGCGCACGAAATTTGCGGGCGCGGCATCCAGTTGATGATCGGTTTGCCGTCGTGCCCAAGCTCCGGTTTGCGATCGGGGCCGAGCCTCGGAAATCCCATTTCGATCAAACACATCCGGCAATTCCCCGGCGAGCTAAGCTTTTTGTGATAACAATACCGGGGCACGAAAACGCCAACCTGCTCGCAAGCCTCGATCACCCGCATGCCTTTCGGAAACTGATGCCAGACGCCATCAATCTGAACGTTGAACAGCGGAACTGATGACTCGTTAGGCATTTTATGAATCAGGAAAGAAGGAAAACAGGAAAACAGAAAAACAGGAAGGCGCTGTAATCACGCTAGAAGGTCGACTCGTTCATGTTCCTTCGGAAGCTCACGGCAGAAGCGTTTTATCGTTAACGGCGCAGTCGCAAAATTGAACAGCAATCCATCGTTAAGATTGGCGGCTTTGAGATAACTGCGGCCAATGGCGAAATGAATGTCCTCCAACTGGCTGATCGCCTTCAGTTCTACGACGATCTTGCCTTCAACCACGAAATCCAAACGATGTTCGCCGACTTGGTGATCACGGGAGAAGAGTGGTAGCGGATGTTGCCGGATGAATTGGATTCCACTGAGCGCAAATTCAACAGCCATCGCTTCCTCGTAGACAGATTCCAGGAAACCAGGACCAAGTGCGCGGTGTAATTGGATCGCGCAAGCAATAATCTCCTGCGTAAGTTTGGAGTCTCTAAGGTGTTTTCCTGCTTTCCTGCTTTCCTGATTCATATTTTCAAATCGTTCCTTTCGCGCCGGCTTTTTCCCAGCCGGGGTCGTGGGCCATGGGGACGGTGGGGATCGATTCTTCCTCGATTAATTCTTCGGATGTGTACTCAGGCGGCAGGGGTGGGGGAGTTGGTTTTTGGGCGCGCGACGCAAATTCTTCCGGGAACTTTTGGACAAAGCTTTGAGTAGGCCATGCGCAGGCTTCGCCAAATGCGCAAATGGTGCGCCCTGCAATGTTGTCGCCAATGGTTTTCAGTGTTTTCGGATCTTCTACCACGCCGCCGCCACGCAGCATGCGGTCGGTGATTTTCTGCATCCAAAGCGAGCCTTCCCGGCAGGGTGTGCATTGGCCGCAGCTCTCGTGTGCGTAAAACTTATTGATATTGTTCAGCGCCCAAACCATATCGCGCGAATCGTCCAGCACGATCACGCCTCCGGAGCCGGCCATGGAACCTGCGGCTGCAAGGGAATCGAAATCCATCGGGATATCGTCGATTGAGATTTCGCGTTCACTTGTCGAGCCATCAGCCTGTCTTTCCTTTAGCTTCAGGCGTTCATCGGCGCGCAACACTTTCGCGGAGCTGCCCCCTGGAATAACGGCTTTTAGTTTTCGCCCCGGCCGCAAGCCGCCTGCCATCTCATAAATTAACTGGCCCATCGTAACGGCGCCGACTTCAACTTCGAAGTACCCTGGACGTTGCACGTCGCCGCTGACGCATAGAACTCGCGTGCCGGTGTTGTTAGGCCGACCGAGCCGTGCGTAATCTGCGCCGCCCATGGCGATGATATGTTTAATGTTACACAGCGTCTCGACGTTGTTGACGATGGTCGGACACATGTAGAGACCCAGCACAGCGGGAAAATACGGCGGCTTAATCCGCGGATAACCGCGTTTCCCCTCGAGCGATTCGATTAGACCTGTTTCCTCGCCGCAAATGTAGGCGCCCGCGCCGCGGTGAATGTAGAACTCAACGTCGAATCCGGACCCGAGAATGTTTTTGCCAAGGAAATTGTGCTGCCGCGCTTCCTCGATCGCGCGTTCAAGGATTTTGGACCCCTCCGGGAACTCACCGCGGATATAGATGTACGCGGTGTGGACATTAAGCGCATAACAGGAGATCAACATTCCCTCGAGCAATTGGTGCGGATCTTCGTGAATAATGTAGCGGTCTTTGAATGTGCCCGGCTCGGATTCGTCGGCGTTGCAGATCAAATACACCGGCCGCTTTTCGTCCGGTTTGATGAAGCTCCATTTCAACCCGCAGGAGAATCCCGCTCCGCCGCGGCCACGGAGTCCGGAATTTTTGACTTTGTTGACGATGTCATCGCGCGACAGAGTCAACGCTTGCTTTAGTTGTTCGTAACCGCCGCTGCGCAGGTAACAATCGATGTCGCTGGTCCAACCGGGGCGCCCGATATTCTTATACACCAACCGGTGCTCCAAAGGATGCGGCGGCCATGGCAACGGCAAATTGCCGATTGTCGATTGTCGATTGCGAAAGAAGTCCGCAGCGGAATTCGGATTTACCTTCTCGTGCAGTTCTTCGCCAACCATGCATACTGGCGCGGTGTGGCAACTGGCCAGACACTCAACAAATTCAACGCTGTAAGTTCCGTCGGCGCTGACCGCGATCGGATTATGTATTTCTTCACCACTCCTCGGGCGTGGAATTCCCAGACGCGCGCACAAATTTTCCATCACTTCCAATCCACCCGCCATGGCGCAACTGAGCGTGCGGCAAACGCGGATGTGAGTCTTCCCCGCCGGATGCTGGCGGAACATTGGATAAAACGTGACCACCTCGAGAATGTTTATCGGCTGCAGGCCAAGTTTTTCTGCAATCCAGAAAATGGCTTCGTCGGCGATGAAGCCGAAGTGTTCCTGCCACAAATGTAAGAGCGGCATCGCCGCACTTCGACGGTGCTCGCTAGGGTAACGCGCAATCGCGTCATCCATTTTCCGGCCCAGTTCAACGGGAATTTGGATGTGCGTCGCGTCTGCCATCGTTGAACCTAAACCAGCGCAGTGATGCGCGGCAAATCGCGTTTGCCGTAGAGTCCGCTGTGCTCAGCGGAATGACCCGTCACGCAGGCAATCCTGCCTGCGAGTCTGGGAGCAGACAGGATTGTCTGCCTCACGGCGCTTCACTTGGACAGTGTGCTGTCTTTCGATTGCAGTTTGTCGTCCTTGAAAACGATTGTGACCGTATCTTTGCCCTGACGATAAACGTAAGTGGTTTGCTTCATAATCGTCGGGTCCTCAGTTTTCGACGAACTAGGCTGACCCAAGATCGATTCCACCTGCTTCTTTGACATACCTGCAGTGACCTGATCTACGTTCGCCTTTGTGATTCGCTTGCCGATGCAACTATCGAGCATGAGCAAGAGCATGAGCACGAGCACGAGGCGAATGACAAATGACAAATGACGAATGACGAAGGAATGCCGAAGTTCGAATGCCGAATCGTCATCCTGAGCGCAGCGCAGCGGAGTCGAAGGATCCCGTGGCGTCGCCGAGAGTGCGGTTGCAGGATTCCTTGACTTCGCTCGGAATGACAGAACTCCGTGTTCGTCATTCGTCATTTGGATTTCCTTCGTCATTCGTCTTTCATCTATCGCATTCGCCCATGACGAAGTCCAGACTCCCGAGGACGGCGGGCACGTCGCTGACCAGGCAACCCGGTAAAAGTTCGGGCAAGATACTGAGGTTAACGAAAGACGGCGCACGAATTTTCAACCGATAGGGAACGCCGCCTCCTCTGCTGTTGATGTAGAAGCCGAGCTCGCCCTTGGGATTTTCGGCTGCGAAATAGACTTCGCCCGGCGGCGCATCGAGTCCTTCCGTGACGACAATGAAATGATGAATTAATTCCTCCATCTTTGTCATCACTCGCGATTTCGGCGGAGTCATGTTTTTCCAATTTGAAACATTAATCGGCCCGCCGGGCAGTTTATCGATGACCTGTCGCAAAATTCGCGCGCTCTGACGCATTTCCTCTAACCGCACCAGATAACGATCGTAACAATCGCCCGCGCTGCCGATGACCACGTCGAAATCGTACTGGTCGTAATCGAGATACGGGTGTTTCCGGCGCAAATCGTGCTCGATTCCACTCCCCCGTAGGTTCGGCCCGGAAATCGCATATGCGATCGCGCGCTCCTTCGTGATGACGCCGACGTCTTTTGTGCGATCGACAAAAATCTTGTTCCGGGTCAGCAACTTGTCGCATTCGTCGAGACTGGGACCAAAGTCGTCGAGGAATTTGATGAGCTGGGGGATAAAGCTTTCTGGAAGATCGCGGATTTGTCCGCCTACGCGGGTGTAGGATGTGGTGAACCGGGCGCCCGTCAGGAGTTCGAACAGGTTATAAAGCTTTTCGCGCTCGGTGAACGTGTAAAGGAAGACCGTCATCGCGCCAAGATCGAGCGCCATCGCGCCGAGCCCGAGGAGATGCGAGGAAATGCGTGAGGTTTCGCAGCAAATCGTGCGAATCGCTTTTCCACGGGGCGGAATATCCCAGTCCATCAACTTTTCGACGGCGAGCGCGTAGGCCACATTATTCGAGAGCGGCGCGAGGTAATCCAGCCGGTCGGTATACGGCACGAACTGGTTGTATTGCATGTTCTCGGCGATCTTCTCGTCGCCGCGATGGAGAAAACCGATATCGGGCGTGGCTTTGGTGATGATTTCGCCATCCAGCTCTAGCACGAGCCGCAAAACGCCGTGCGTAGCCGGATGCGACGGCCCCATGTTAAGCACCATCTTCTCACCGATATCGTCCTGCCCCGTCTCGCGTATTGCCGCGTCCGCTGCGGCCACCCGCGTAACTGGGTCCGGTGATTCGATCTCGCGCGTCGTGAATGGCATGACAGAAGAAGTTACAATGTTCCGGGTAAGATTTACGCTGGCGAGTGGAACTTTGTTCCGCAAGCGATTTCTGGGGAGCGCACGCTTGTAGCGTGCTGGCGATGGCATTCTGCCATCGCGGACTTTTGTATTGTTGCCCCCAAAACGAATTCAGCTCGTAGAAGGGAAAGTTCGTTGCGGCAGAATGCCGCAACCAGCACGCCAGAGGCGTGCGCTCCCCAGAAGTTCCGCTCGCGCTCGGGAGTGGAACACTATTAACTAACCGCCATGCCAAAAAAAATCGCATTACTTTTCGCCGGTCAGGGCGCGCAATGCGTCGGAATGGGACGCGATCTCGCCGAACGATATCCTGTCGCAGGGGATCTGTTTCGTAAGACCGATGAAATTCTCGGGCGAAACTTGTGCGATATCGCCTGGAACGGACCGATGGAGGAATTGACCAAGACTTTAAATTGTCAGCCGGCGCTTTACGTTCACGCGCTGGCGGCGCTGGCAGCGTTGCGCGAGGTCGTCGGCGAGTTTGAAGTCGGCGGCGCGGCCGGCCTGTCGTTAGGGGAAATCACCGCGCACGCAGCGGCGGGTACTTTCGATTTCGCGACTGGTCTCAAGCTTGTGCAAAAGCGCGGCGAATTCATGGACGAAGCGTGCGCAACAACACAAGGCGGGATGGCAGCTATGATTGGTGGCCTGGAAAACGATGTGCGCCGGCTCGCCGCGGATGAAGATGTCGATATCGCCAACATCAATGCACCCAATCAGATCGTCATTTCCGGGGAGTTAGCGAATGTTGAAACCGCTGTCGGTGTTGCGAAGGAACATGGCATAGGCCGCGCGACGATGCTCAATGTTGCCGGCGCATATCATTCGCGTCTCATGGAAAGTGCCTATGTGAAATTGGAGAAAGTGCTTGCCGATGTGCTGATGCAGGCGCCCCGTTTTCCGGTGATCAGCAACGTGACGGGCGAACAAGTGAAAACGCCTGAGGAAATCCGGGAGGCTCTTCGCGATCAAGTGACCGGCACCGTGCGGTGGACAGATTGTATGCAGCGCCTTATCCACCTTGGCTGCGATTTTTTTATTGAGCTCGGCCCGGGCAACGTGCTCGCAGGTTTATTGAAACGCACGAACCGTGACATCAGCGTCACGTCCGTTGGTGACGCCGAATCGGTTCTCAAGTGCAGCGAAGCGCTGTAGCCACTTCGCTGTGCGAAGCGTCAATTAAGTATGCTGGAATCGTCGCCCACAGGGCGACGGCTACAACATCGACAATCGCGTTTGGTCGTCGTAATTGTGCCCCATGACACTGCAACAGCGTGTGGACTCGGACCTGAAAGAGGCGATGCGCGCCAAAGACGCAACGAAACTGAACGTGCTGCGCATGCTCAAATCGGCATTGAAATATGCGGCCATCGCAAAATCCGACGCTGAAGCCGAACTCAGCGATGCTGAAGCCGTTCAGGTCATTCGCAAGCAAGCGAAGCAGCGCCAGGATTCGATCGAAAGTTTTGAGAAAGGCGGGCGCGCGGAATTGGCCGACAAGGAAAAGGAAGAGTTAACGATTTTGAACACTTACTTGCCACAAGGGATGAGCTCGGACGAACTGGCGAAAGTCGTGCGCGAAACCATTGCTGAACTCGGCGCCACATCTAAAGCGCAAATGGGCGCGGTGATGAAAGCGTTGCAGACGAAGGCGGGCGGTCGCGCCGATGGCAAAACGCTTAGCTCGGAAGTGGCGCGACAACTGAATCAGTGAATCGAGAATCGGTTTTGCTGGAGGCGACGCGCCCTCGCGTCGTTAGGCGGCCCGAGGGCGGGCCGCCTCCATGACGATGCAACGATTCACGATTTAACACGTTCGACATGCTATCAGCCATCATTGTAGCCGGCGGCAGCAGCCAGCGCATGGGGTTCGATAAATTGTTTGCTGTAATCGCGGGCGAACCGGTGATTGCTCACGCAATCCGCGCGTTTGAGTGCGCGACTTCCATTCGCGAAATCGTAGTCGTGGCGCGTGAACAATGGCATGATGAAATCAGAAAAATCGTTTCAGGTGCAGGCTTCAAAAAAATCCGCGCCATTGTCCCCGGCGGTGAACGTCGACAGGATTCTGTTCGAGCTGGCTTGTGCCGCATCGATCGCGACGCGAAATATGTCGCCGTGCACGACGCGGCGCGTCCGCTGATTACTCCGGAACAAATCGAACGCGCGTTCGAGCAGTGCCGCGTCCATGGCGCAGCCGCTTTGGCGCAACCAGTGAACGACACGTTAAAACGCGCGGATGCCGATCTTTTGGTTGTTAGTTCGGTCGATCGGCATCAGCTGTACGCAATGCAAACCCCACAGATTTTCAGGCGGGAATTGATTGAGGATGCGTACCATAATGTTTATGCGGAAAACGCTTCCGTAACCGACGAAGTCTCCGCAGTCGAGCGACTCGGCCACAAAATCGCTTTGGTCCTCAACGACGAATTTAATCTCAAAATCACTTACCCGCACGATTTGCCGGTTGCAGACTTTATTCTCCGAGAGCGAGCGAAAGATCGTCGGTAGGGCGGCAGTCCTCTGCACGCCGTTCACATTTCACGTCACGGCGCGCACGAAGTGACGCGCCCTACCGCTGATTTCTTTCGTCTTCAGCGCCCCATTGCAAGGCGCTCGGCAAGGAGCCGCGGCAGGCCAGCCTTCGTGATTTTCTTCTGCGCGGTGGAAAGATCGTATTTTACTCGCAACAGTTCGACGAGGTTGTTCTCGACGTCGTAAATACAATATCCAGCTCGCCAGTTTCCGTCACGGGGTTGGCCCACGCTGCCGGCGTTGATGAAATATTTTTTGCCTTGCTCAATACGAATGTGTTCGGAGTTCTGACGCCGGACGCCGTCATCTCGCACAAACACCATCGGCACATGCGTGTGGCCAAAAAAACAAACAGTTGTCCGCTGATACGTAAAACTTGCGACGGCGTCGAGATTATTGAACACGTACCCCCATTGGCCGGGCGTATCGAGGGTGGCGTGCACGATGGTAAAATCGTGAACTCGTTGCTGTAACGGCAGACCGCGCAGCCATTCTCTGTCCTGCTCATTTAAACGTTCGCGTGTCCACTCGATCGCGCGTTCGGCGAGCTCGTTGAAACGTTCCGATGACGCGGGGAACGTTGCCTGCTCGTCGTGGTTCCCTTTCACTGCCGGGCAATCGAGCTCCCGGACAAGCTGGATACATTCACCCGGATTTGCGTTGTAACCGACGACGTCCCCCAGACAGACGAAGTGCGTGCATCTGCGTTGACGCGCGTCCGATATCACGGCTTCAAGCGCTTCGAGATTGGAATGAATGTCACTGAAAATGGCGAACCGCATTACGACCCTTAGAACACCGAAAATCAGAATGTTACAACGGAAGGACGCGGGCGCACCAACGTTTTGGTGCATGAAACGAATTTTGCAGCCGTTACTGACCTAAGAATTCTGTAATTGAAACGCTCAACGTTTGATCAGCGTGTCAGGAACTCGTTGGTCCTCCGGAATTGCGAGTTTGTCTTCAAGGAATTTCAGCCGCTTGATTAACGTCGGCAGCCGTTCCTTCTCGCCCTCGTCGTAAAGGCTGCGAAGCCGTTCATATGCTTCGCGCTCGCGCCCCTCACAATACGAAAGCTCGTACGCCCCGAAACGCCGGTCCCACGGTGCTGCTTCCGGCAAGGTCGCTGCCTTGGCATAATATTCGGCCGCGCGCTCGTGATCTTTGTATTTTTCCTTGTACAGCCGTGCAAGAGCTTCGTACAGCTCCGGACGGTCAGGATTATTTTTAATTCCGCGCTCGAGAAAATCTTTGCCGAGCGCGAAATATTCGCGCTGCGCTTTGACTCGCAGTGCCTGACGCGGCTGTTTGGTATCGTTCATCGCCGCTACGCTCGCGTTCCATGCCATATGCCACGCGGCTGTGTCCCAAAACATGAGCACACGGGGTTGGAGCGTCGTGATTTGTCGAAACAGCAAAAGCATTCGGCCCCATTGAGTGTCTTCCCAAGCCGCGTGCGCCTGGAGGAACAGACCATCGGCGACAATGGCTCGAAATCCGCTCAGCGCGGCCATGAATCCGAGTTGCCCAAGTTGTTCGCGAAGATCGAGATTGAATTCGACGCCGCGGAAATGTTCCTGCCGGTGAAGAGCCGCAAGATCGCGTTCGACCGGCAATTTGAGCAGGCCCATCACGATCAACACCGCCAGCGCGATGAGGCCTCGCGTCATAATTCTTTTCCGTAAAACACAAAAATCGCGAGTAACGTGTAGATCACGGTATAGAAAACGCCGAGCAACGCAGTCTTGGTGAATACTGCCATCGAAATGGCAGTGCCAGCGATGATGTCATCCACCAGATTGAAAGCCTGCAGATCGGGAAAGAGCAGCGCCACGATCGCAAGACAAACGCGTGTGACTAAACCGCCGCCGTGTACAGAGAGCCAATACTCGCGCGCAGTAGCTTCCAAGTGTCCGATAAAATAAATAAAAACCATTACAACGATGGTGAAGATCGTTGAGGTGGCGAAAGTCGAAACAAACAGCGTTAGGGCCGTGAGCAGACACGCTTTGAGGAAAATGATGATGATGCCGGGAACAAGATTGACGTTGAAAGCGGAAGCCTGAACGGCGCGCAGAGCATCGGCGAGCTGACCCGGCGGCGCGCCAGCCATTTGTTTCGCGGTAGCCTGCAGCACTGCCTGCTCGCGCATGTATAGCACGGCCAGGAAAGCCGCGACCATTACCAGAGTGCTAATCGCCAGCAACAAAAGAACTCCGGCAATTTTACCGACAACGTATTCGAAACGCGGCACCGGCTTGGCGAGAATAGTATAAACCGTGCGGTCTTCGATGTCCCGCGGCAGCATTCGCGACGTGGCTACGATTGCCAGGAGCGAAGTGAACATTGAGATTGCGCCTAACGAGACGTCCTTCAGGATTTGGAATTCCTGTTGGAAAGAGAATTGCGCCATGAAAATCGAGCTGCCAATCAACAGCAGCCCGAACACCAGCAGTACGTAAAAAACCTTCAGGCGCGTCAACTCAGTCAGCGTGTTACTGGTGATGGCGAGAATGCGCGCCAGAGAGAAAGCGCGGTGACGCTCCGGAATCGTTGAAGCATTGAATGGTTTAAACGTTGAAACGGTTTCGCTGTCGGTCATTTCTGTTTGGTTAATTTGTCACTCGCGAGTTGAGCTTTTTTTTCGTTACCTCCGGTCGATTCCAGGAACAATCTTTCCAGCGTGGTGGTCGATTTTCGCCGCTCGATCAATTTGGCGTTTGACCGGCTGATGAACGATTCAATCTCTCGCACGAGATCGTCGGACGCATCGGCTATCACAAGCTCGGTCTGATTTTCGATTGCGATTAATTCTTTCAAACGGCCTTCACGTACCATCACGCCATCGGCAAGAATTCCGATGCGGTCGCAAATTTCCTGCGCTTGCGCCAGCAAGTGCGATGAGAGCAGCACAGTGATTCCGCGGTGTTTCAGGTCCATGATCAAATCCCGAATTTCGCGCGAGCCCGCCGGATCAACTCCAGCCGTCGGTTCATCCAGGACCACAAGCCGTGGATCATGAATCAATGCTTGTGCCAGCCCGATGCGTTGGAGCATTCCCTTGGAATACGTGCCCAACCGGCGGTCGCGCGCCTTGTTTAGTCCAACAAGATCGAGCAGTTCGTTTACACGGTTTTTCAATGTTGCGCCTTTCATCCCGCAAAGGCGTCCAAAAAAACGCAGCGTTTCCGCGCCGCTGAGATATTTGTAGAAATACGGGTTCTCAGGAAGGAAACCAACTGCTTCGCGGCTCTCGACGAGGCGACTGTCTCGTCCAAAAATTTCGGTGCGGCCGCGTGTTGGCGATACCAGGCCGAGAATAATCTTCAGTGTGGTGCTCTTGCCAGAACCGTTCGGCCCGAGCAATCCGTACACTTCGCCAGGCTCGATGCGCAGGCTAAGGTCCTTTACCGCGACAACCCTGCGAGTGGGATGGAACGGAACAGGAAAAACTTTGGTCAGCCCGTGAACAGCGACGGCCGATTTAGTCATGGCGAATCTCAAAGCCGCGCGCAGCGATTGGTTCGTTCAACTTATTCTCGGTTTGTTCGCGAATGAGGGAGTGAAGTTCGCTTTGAGCGACCTGATCGAGAAACGTGCGCACCTCCTTCTCATCACCGGTAATCTGAAGTTCTACGCGACCGTCCGGCAGGTTGCGCACCCAACCGGTCACGTCAAAGCCTTTGGCGATGTGGCGCACAGTGAAACGGAATCCGACGCCCTGGACGTGGCCTTTATAAAACACCTGAAGCGAGATCATCACCTGCTCCAAGTAGAATCCGATCATCGTCTATTTATATGAATAGACGAGACAGAAACTGCCTTCCTGGTCCTCAACCGAATCGACTGATACAAAGTACTGGCCGCTGGTCTCCGGCGCGAAACCGGCCGCGGCTTTGTCCCCTTCGCTGAAATTTTCCGTGGTCATTTGCTTTCCTGTTTCGTCATAAAGGCTGACGCCAACTTTTTTTAGCGGCTCCGCTGTGCCCACAGAAAACCAATACTGATTTCCGGAATAAAGGTTTACCGCGATCAGGGCATGGTCGTGTGCCTTAAGCACGCCGCACGAATGTCCATCTCGAATCTTGAACCCGTCATTTCCAAATGCGCCCGCAAGTTCGAGTGCGTCTTTGCGCGCACTCACTTCAGCGTCTGTGTCTGCGCGAAGAACAACGCTCGCGCTTAGCGCTAAAATCAAAACCAAAGACGGCAGGCAATATTTCATTTAGGCGACTCCTTGCTCTCTATTTTTGTCATCAGTTTGCCGACTGCCTCATTGAGTTTTTTCACGTCTTCGGCGGTCGGCGCCTTTCCTTCCGGAAACGAAACGAGCTTCTCAATTCCGGCGAGTTGTTCGCTTACATCTTTCACCAGGGGATCCTGATGCAATTCAGGTGAAATTGCATTGAGCTTCGACTGCATGAAATGAACCAGTACCGGTTCGCGCAAAACCTTTGCGGCAGACTCGTTATAATTTTTCACAATCGCGCCGGTGACCACCTGCGTTCCGCGGATCCACCCGCCAAGAGTAACCAGGATAACCAGGTCCTGGTCGGCATGCGATTGCATCGAGGATTTCACCTCGTTTTGCGTCGCTTCCAATTCTTCCTGGAGCGTGTCCCATTCATTGTGCTCGGCAAATTCGTTGATGCTGTTACCGCGGCTGAGCAGCTGCTCGCTTACTCCCAGCGCCTTCCCGAGCTTCATGATGTCTGAGCCGATATTCTTCACCTGCTGACCGTCCTTCGCTTCCACAGCGATGAATCCGTCGGCTATCAAACCGCCGAGGTTAAGGGCAATCTGCGCGCGATTGCCGTAGGTCGTAGGAATTGGCGCGCGGTATTGAGCTGACCAGTTTATTTTCCCTGATTTCCCGAGGGCAGCGAATAGCTCGCCCGGCGTCGGGACAGTAATCGCATCGCTCTTGGCAGCTTTTGCCATTTGATCCGACGACAGATGTTGCCCCTCTTCGGCCGCCGCTGCGAAAATAGCAGCAACCAAGGCAAGCATGGACGGTACAAGCAAACGAATCATCGCGAAGATTATGCGTGCCTTAACGAAATTGCCAATCGGAATCTCTCACGCCCCCAGCCGGCTCCTTCCGGCCCTCTTCCTGCTGATTTGGCCTAGACGGATTTGCCCCGAGAAGCCAAAGCTGTTCTAATTCCCACACGATTTATGGCGAGCAGCAGCATTACCAAAATTCACGCACGCGAAATTTTGGATTCACGCGGCAATCCCACGATCGAAGCAGATGTGCGGGTTGAAAGCGGCGCGCTTGGACGAGCGGCGGTTCCCAGCGGGGCGAGCACAGGCGAACATGAAGCGTTGGAATTGCGCGACGGCGATAAAAGCCGCTTCGGCGGGAAAAGCGTGAGAAAGGCGGTTGCGAATGTTAACGATAAGATTGCACCGATTCTGAAGGGATTGGACGCACGAGACCAGGCGAACATCGATAAGGAACTGATCGAACTTGACGGTACGCCGACCAAAAAGAATCTCGGCGCCAATGCGACGCTGGCTGTTTCATTGGCAGTCGCCCGTGCGGCCTCGGCTGCTGAAAACTTGCCGCTCTTCCGATATCTCGGCGGGCCTGAAGCACGAACGCTCCCCGTGCCGATGATGAACATCCTGAACGGCGGCGCGCATTCGGATGCGCCGATTGATTTCCAGGAATTCATGGTCATGCCCCGCGGAGCGCCGAGTTTTTCGGAAGCGTTGCGGTACGGAACGGAAGTATATCACGCGCTCAAATCAGTTTTGAAAGCGCGGCATCTTTCGACGGCCATTGGCGACGAAGGTGGATTTGCGCCACAGCTCGATTCCGCTGAAGACGCGTTGGAATCGATTTCCGCGGCGGTCGAAAAGGCGGGTTACAAGCTGGGCGAACAGATCTTCATCGCGCTTGATCCAGCTGCCTCCGAATTCTACGACAGCGATAAGAACCTCTACGTTTTCAAGAAATCGGGTGGCGCAGAAAAGACCGCCGAAGAATTGGTCGATTACTATGTCGACCTTTGCGCGCGATTTCCGATCGTTTCCATCGAAGACGGTTGCGCAGAGAATGATTGGGACGGCTGGAAAAAATTGACGAAAAAACTCGGCTCCAAGATTCAACTGGTCGGCGACGATCTTTTCGTCACCAACGTGAAATTTCTTCAGAAAGGAATTGCCGAGCACGTGGCGAATTCCATTCTGATCAAAGTAAATCAGATCGGTACGTTGACGGAAACGCTGGCAACCATCGACGTCGCAAAGAAAAATAATTACACCACGGTGATCAGTCATCGTTCGGGGGAAACCGAGGACACGACCATTGCCGATATCGCGGTAGGGACGAACGCCGGCCAAATCAAGACGGGCGCGCCATGCCGCAGCGATCGTGTTGCGAAGTACAATCAGCTGTTGCGGATCGAAGAAGAACTTGGTGACAAAGCCGTATACGGCGCTACACTCCGCTGAAGTGGAGCACGGTTACGCTGATTTCCGCGCGCGTCGCGAAGCCACCGTCTGGCAGCGACTTAATCGCATTCTTCTCGTTTTGCTAATCATCGCCATCTGGCTTGTCATCGTGAGCCTGTTTGTGCCGCCGTACAAAAAACTGATGCAGAGTCGCACGGAGATCGACAACCTCCTTCAACAGGTTAGCGAGCAACAGAATTTGCTGGCGCGCCAGACCCGCGAGGTCACCCTGCTCAAGACAGACGTGAGCTATCTCGAAACGATCGCTCGCGATCGCCTTGATTTGATGAAGGAAGGCGAAACAATTTTTCGCCTGGAAACCCCGCACGCGAAGGCGAAGCCCGTTCCTACACGCAAGTAGGTGTAGAGGCGCTCGCCACGGCGACTGCCTGCGCTCGATCCCGGCGTTCGCTGCGGCGAACGCCGCTACACCTTTGCGCTTTGCGCGGAGTGAAATTATGTTCGCTGATGCCAACGGAAATCTCCATTCCAGATGCTGAGGGTCTGAAGTCGCGCGTGCGCGAGTTGCGGAGGTTTCTTTGACGTCGAGCAGCTTCAGAAAAGTCTAGCCGCAATCGAAGAGCGCATGGCTGCGCCGGATTTCTGGTCGAATCGGGAGCGCGCCCAAACTGATGTCGAGGAAGTTTCACGATTGCGTTCTTTGATCAATCCGTTTCAGCAATTGGAACGCGAGATCGAAGATTTCGGCGCGCTCCAAGAACTTGCCGCGGAAGAAAGCGATCCTGCGCATCGTGCCCAGGCGGAAAAAGAAGTGACGGCCGAACACGACCGTCTGGCGCACAAGCTGGACGAATTCGAGCTCCGACAGTTTCTTTCCGGCGAAAACGATCGGTCCAACGCGTTTGTGACGATTCATTCCGGCGCTGGCGGAACCGAGTCGTGCGACTGGGCCGACATGTTACTTCGAATGTACCAGCGCTGGATCGAGCGCTGCGGTTTCAAATCAGAAACGGTGGACATTCAGCAGGGTGAAGAAGTCGGAATCAAATCGGCGACGTTGCTCGTAACAGGCGAGTACGGCTACGGACATCTTCAAACCGAGCGTGGGGTGCATCGCCTTGTGCGCATCTCTCCGTTTGACGCGAACAAACGGCGGCACACATCATTCGCGAGTGTCGACGTTGTGGCCGAAATTGCCGACACTGCGCCGATTGAAATTAATCCGGCCGATCTCGATATCGGCACGTTTCGCAGCGGCGGCAAAGGAGGACAGAACGTGAACAAAGTCGAAACCGCGGTCCGGATTTTGCACAGACCGAGTGGGATCGTCGTGGCCTGTCAGGCCGAGCGTAGCCAGGGGCGCAATCGCGAGCTGGCGATGAAAATGTTGAAAGCGAAACTGTATCAGCTCGAAGAAGACAAAAAACGCGCAGAGATAGAGCGGCAATACGGCGAGAAAGGCGAGATCGCTTGGGGAAGTCAAATTCGGTCGTACGTGTTTCAGCCGTATCAAATGGTGAAAGACCACCGCACCGGCGCCGAGACGAGCAACGTGCAAGCAGTGATGGATGGCGACATCGACATGTTTATCCAGGCGAAACTGCGCGGCGAAAAAAACACCAAGGGCGAAGACAAAGAATTGTAGAGAGTTTGCGGCGCCAGGGGCCCGGGCGTTTGACACAAACGCCCCTACGCCGTCATAAGCTTCAACCGAAAACGTACATCGAACTCGCCACCGTTATGCGCACGGCAACAGGCCAGACAGGCGACTGTCCGTTTGATCTTGCGTACGCGAGCGAACTCGCGCCGGCAATTCGGGCAACGGTAGATGAAACGCGGGGCGTAACGCTTCGCCGGAAACGGCAATGTATGACAGCGCTTCTCATCTGCGATTCCCAAATCGCGACAGGCCTGCTGCCACTCGGATCCGTGCGGTGAAATCCGACGCCGGCTTTTTTCTCGAGATTGCGCGAGGATATGAGCGAGCTCGTGACGCAACGTGCGATCGATTTCCGAGGGATGCTCAACCAGCCGCGGGTTTAGCGATATCAATTTCTGGCGATAATCAGCGCGGCCTGCGGCGGTTTTGAGACGGAAATTCCATTCGACGCGAAGTTCTGTGGCGATTCGTTTCGCGCCTAACGAACACAACAATTCACGGGCGGTTGTTTGCAGATCGCTGGCTTTGTAGCCGCTTCGCTGTGCGAAGCGGGACGCGTCCCACAGGGACGCGGCTACAGTACGAAACCCGAACTCGAGCTGCCTAAGCGAGGGCATATTCGCGGGCGTCTTTGGTTCGCTTCGCGATTTGCTTGAGTGCATCGGCTGCATTGGCGATTTCTTCCGAGGTCGTGCGTTTGCCGAGGGAAAAACGAATGGCTGATCTGGCGCTTTCCATTGGCAATCCCATGGCGAGCAAAACATGCGACGCCCTTACCGAGCCAACCATGCATGCTGAACCGCTCGACGCGCAAACGTCTTCCAAATCCAGTGCCATGAGCATTGTTTCCGAATCAACGCCGATGAAACTTATGTTGAGCGTGTTGGCCAGCCGATGAACTGGATCGCCATTTTGTTGAGCGTCAGGGAAAAGCTTTGTGATGCGTTTCCAGAAATCATCACGCAATTGCGTTTGGCGTTGTCTCTCCGCATCGGCGTCGCGTAACACCCACTCGGCGGCCGCAGCCATTCCCGCGACGCCGGCGACGTTTTCTGTCCCGGGACGCCGCTGATTTTCATGCGCGCCGCCGAACATCAGAGGCTGAATTGGCAAACCGCTTCGCAAGAACAGAAATCCCGTTCCCTTCGGCCCGTAAAATTTATGCGCCGCAAAACTGCCGGCATCGACTAACGAGACATCGATATCCAATTTGCCGAAAGCTTGGACGATGTCGCTGTGAAGCAGCACGCCGCGCTCGCGGCATATCCGTGAAATTTCGCGCATCGGCTGGACGACGCCGGTTTCATTATTCGCAGTCATGATCGAGACAAGTTTGGTATCAGGCCGAATTGAATCGGCGAGCTGATTGAGATCGACCATTCCGGTTTTGGAAACATCGAGCCAGGTCACTTGAAAGCCTTCGCGATTCTCAAGGTGTTCGACTGCGTTCAGCACGGCGTGATGTTCGGCTTTGTTTGAAATGATGTGGCCGCCGCGCGAAGATCCTGACCGCGCCAGGCCAAGCACACCCAGGTTGCATGATTCGGTTGCGCCGCCGGTAAAAATGATTTCGCCGGGTTTCGCGTGCAGAATCGAAGCCAGTTTGTCGCGAGCGTCGTCAATGGCCGCGCGCGCTTCGCGGCCAGCCGCGTGGACACTGGATGGATTGCCGAAAAGCCGATTGAGATATGGCAGCATCGCCTCGCGCGCAGCATCGCACAACGGTGTGGTGGCGTTGTAATCAAGATAAATCATCAGGTCTTCCTCCTACTCTTGCTCGTGGTCCTGCTCGTTTGGCCACTGTAGCCGCGTCTCTATGAGACGCGCTGGATGCGTTTTGCAAACACGCAACACTCATGCTTCGCACAGCGAAGCGGCTACAGAATTGGCCGCTGTCACTTCTGAAATTCATCGCGTGCGCTTGCGGCCGCTTGTTTTCGTTTCGGCACGACACGAACTTCTTTTTCCTCGTAGTAGACGAGCGAATGCGGGGGAACGCTTTTTGTCATGAAAACATTGGCGCCGATAGTCGAATTCGCGCCAATCACTGTGTCGCCACCCATGATCGTAGTTCCGGCGTAAATGCAGACGCCGTCTTCGATGGTTGGATGACGTTTTTTCCCGCGCAACGCCTGTCCCGCCCCGAGCGAGCGCGCAATGAAGGAGACACCCTGGTAAAGTTTCACGTGCGACCCGATTTGCGTCGTCTCGCCAACGACTACTCCAGTGCCATGGTCGATGAAGAAATGCGAGCCGATCTGAGCGCCAGGATGAATATCGATTCCGGTTCGGCTGTGCGCCCACTCGGTCATGATGCGTGGAATCAACGGCACTTTTCCATAGAGGAGATGCGCCATCCGATAAATGGCGATCGCCTCCAGCGACGGATAAGCGAGGATGATTTCCTCATAAGTAGTGGCGGCCGGGTCACCTTCGTAAGCGGCATCGATATCTGTCCAAAGCATGCGGCGCACCGATGGCAACTGCTTGAAAAACTCCGCCAATACTTCCTCGGCCTTTGCTTCCGTTGCTTGATCGGGAGGGATTTTACCGAGGCTTCTGCAAATTTCAGTTTTGAGTCGGGCGTGCAAATGTCTGACGCGAATGCGAGTAGTGTCGGCGAGATCTTCTGAGCTTACGAGGGCTTCACTTCGAAAACCTGGAAACATCAGGCTCATCAGCTCGGTGCAAGCCGCTTCGATGGACAGACGCGAGGGGAGGGAAGCGGCGGCGGCGAGGTAATTTATCCCGCCGGTCTCGCCATAAGTCTGAAGCAATTCCTCAATTGCGTCCCGCGTCGTGGTGGCCATCAAACGAACTATGCGCCCGCTGCGCGTGAAAAAAAGTGAAAGTATGGTGTGTGGGGGGAAGGCAGCGAAGTTTGGAGTTCCGCCTTCAGGCGGTACCTCGTTACGCTGCGATCATGGCGGCGACGGGATATCTTTGGCGTCAACTCAATCAAAAGCAACGCGAGGAATTATTGGAATGGCGCAAGAGCCGCGCATATCCGTGGCATTCCACCTCCGCACCGTCCCAACTTTGGACATCTGCGATTTCTCATTTCGGCGGCTTGTTATGAACACCGTCATTACATAGGTCACAGCCGGCACGTATTGACAACTTTGTCGGCGACTTGCTTGCGGTATTAGCAGCGCATGCGAACCAAACCTTCGCATGGTGCGTATTGCCGAATCACTACCACGCACTCGTCGAGGCGGCAGACATCAAACGTTTGGTCTATCAATTGGGGCGGCTTCACGGCCGCACTTCACACACTTGGAACACCGAAGAACGCACCCGCGGACGAAAGGTTTTCTTCCGCGCTGTCGAGCGCGCGATGCGTTCAGATCGACACTACTGGGCAACGTTGAATTATGTTCATCTAATCCGGTGCGGCACGGATATGTGGAGCGATGGACGGATTGGCCGTGGAGCAGCGCGGTGGAAACTCGCCCGGACAGGTGCGAGCGAGGCGAAGCGTTCCTGGCGGGAGTACCCGATCCACCAGTACGGCAAGAATTGGGATGATCCCAAAATGTAGAACTCTGAACTGCGCGAGCCGCCTAAAGGCGGAACTCCAAACTTTACGCCCCTCGCGCTTGCAGCCATTGCAGAGCGAAGCGGGCGACTTCGCGTGAGTTCTTCAAGTCGAGCTTGTCTTTGATGTGCGCTCTGTGCGTTTCCACGGTCTTCGGGCTGAGATTCAATAACTTGGCGATCTGGCGCACTTCGTTGCCTTTACCGATCAGCTCGAGGATTTCCAGTTCGCGATCACTCAGTCTCTCGACGGCGTCCACTTCGCCTTCAGCCTGGCGATGGGCGAATTTCGTGATGACCTGCGCAGCCATGGCGGGGCTGAGATAGGGGCGTCCGTTGAACACTTCATGGACTGCCTGCACCACATTTGCCATCGCTTCGTGTTTCATCACGTAGCCGTCGGCGCCGGCTCGCATCGCGCGTAACGCATAGAGCGATTCATCATGCATCGAGAGCACCAGAATGGGCAGCTTCGGATACTCGGCGCGAATATTCTTGATCAACTCGATGCCGTTGGCTCCGGGCAAACTGAGATCCACAATCACGAGCTCAGGATGCAGCTTGCGAATCACTTCCATGGCTTCAGAGGCGGTGCTCGCTTCGCCACAAACGGCGAACGAGTCATCGGAATGAATCAGTTCCTGGAGTCCCTTCCGAAATAGCGGGTGATCATCAACGATCACGATCCGTTTTGCTTCCGGCGCATCGCATTTCGGGTTCTCATTTGTGGATCGCGCGATCTTCATCGGCTTCGGCGGCTGGCTCTGTTGCGACATAAGCGAGGACGAGAATCAAGAATCTCTTGATCTCTTCTACGCATTCGCGGCCCGCTGCCGCGCCAGATGTCGCAAAGTTAGATCGCTGGCGATTAAAGAGTCCGAATTTTTTTGCCTGCCTTCTGCCGTATGATCGGCGTTTGGCGGTTTACGCGACCCCGGCGCATGACTCGGGAAATAGCAGGACACACGTGTGCCTCCTGTTTGTGGAGAATCGATTTCCAATCGACCGCCCATCAACTGGGCACGGTATTTCATGATGTGATAGCCGAGACCTTGCTGTATTTTAAGGTCTTTGGGAAACCCGATTCCGTCATCGATCACCCGCAAAACCATTTCTTTCCGGACTCGCTCCAGCCTCACCACGATTTGCCGCGCCTGAGCGTGCTTATTGGCGTTAATGACTGCTTCCCGGGCAATTCGGTATAGATGTGCCGCGACCCCGTCATCGTTAATTTGAAACGACGGTTTCATTTCCAGCCGGCAGGGTGTTCTCCAAATTTCCCGGTCAACGAGATCTTGCAAAGCGATGACGAGCGCGGCTGCGTCAACGTCCACCCGGTGTAGCGCGCGGGATAGGTTACGTGTATCAACGGCTGCCGCGTTAACCAGCTCCGCGACTTTTTCGATGTCAGCTGCGTCAACAACCCGATGGTCTCTTAATCGCAAAGCGATCGAGCGTGTCATGAATGCCACCGCGGTCAGGTGCTGGCACAACCCGTCATGCAATTCCTGGCCCAGCCGTTGTTGCTCGCGATCGCTTACAGAGAGGATTTCTCCTTCCAGGCCTTTGCGCCGGCTGATTTCCGCTTCCAACTTTTTGTTTGCTTTATTCAACTCAAGCGTCCGCGCACGAACCCGCATCTCCAATAGTTGCTTTGATCGTTGCAACGCAGCCTCGGCTTTCTTGCGCGCCGTCACATCGACGACCACAGCGACGGTAGACTGCGTTTTGCCGTCGGCCCCGCGAACGGCGCCAGCGCTCACATCAGCCCATAGAATTCCGCCGCCCTTCCGGATGAACCGGTTTTCGAGCTCGTACGGCTTGCCGTCCCTGATCAAATTCCGAAACAAACGCCTGTTAACGTCCAAATCGTCCGGATGCGTCACGTCGTCGAAGGTTTTGCCGATCAACTCCGATTCTGTATAACCGACCATGTCACACAGCTTTTGGTTCACAAAAACGATGCGCCCGTTTATATCACGGCGCGCCACGCCTGCTGTGGCTTGCTCGACGGTTGCGCGCATCCGTGCCTCGGATTCTCGGACCTCCTCATCGACGCGTTTCGACTCGATCAGGTCAGCGGCCTGTCTGGCCAGTACGTCCAACAAACGCAGCTCGCGTTTGGAAGGCTCGTGCACCTTTCGCCAGTGGGTGGATATCATGCCGACCAGCTCGCCTCCCCGCGAGAACAATGGCGTCGATTGCACTGAACGTATTCCAGATCTTCGATACGAAATGAGGTCCTCTTTTTTTACGAAATGGCATTGTTCAAGATCTCTCACAATCACTCGTTCCCCGATCCGGAACGCTTCGGCGCAGGTTGTGCCGCCATTGCGAGAAATGCGCTGCCAGCCGTTTGCCGATCCTGCGGCGAATCCCTTTTGCGCCAGCAACAGTAGTTCGCCTGTTTCCGGAAGAACCATTTGCATACTGCCGCAGTCCGAGCGCAACAGCGCCATAGTCGCCTCGACGATCTGTGTGTAGACCGCTTCGATCTGCTGCTGCTTGATCATCTGGCTGCTGATTTTTTGCAGTTGCTTCTGGTCCTGCAGCTCGCGCGCAAGTTCCCTCTCTCTCTGTCGTAATGCATTCGCGTCTTTTTGATGCTCGATGGCCTGCGCCACTTGCCGCGCCATAGTTATTGCCAAGTCAAGCTCAGAAGAGGTGAACACATGCGGCGCGTGATAATAAATCATGAACTTGCCAATTAAATTACGTTCGATGACCAACGGAATGAACGCGGCTGCGCGAATGTCTTCACGGCTCATGGTGCGCTTTAGCGATTGTGAAATATTAGCCAGCCGCATGTCCGCGATGCACACCGGCTTTGGATTTTTCGTGCTGGATTTCCAGGGCGAATGACCTGCTGCCGCTTTGCGGTACGTCGCGGATAGCCCTTGCCAGGCCACAAAACGCATCGCCTGCCTGTTATCGAAAAGTAAAATGGCTGCGCGGTCGGTGGGCAAAGCTGATGTAATTCCCTCTAATGCCGCGGTGTAGACATCACGCAGGGACGTTGCGCTCTGCGAGCGTTGCGCCAACTGATATAAGGACGCCTGCTGCCTCGCCGCTTCGGCGAGCTTTTCCTGCGCTTTTTTGCGCTCGGTGATATCGTTGTTTGTTTCCAAAACAGACGCGCGGTTTCCTTTGACATCGCGGTCCAACGACCAGCGCGAGAACACGGTAATCCGAGTGCCGTCGCGTCTCGTGTGAACGAGTTCCCCTTGCCAATGATTATCCCGGAGCAGCTTTTGATAAATTTTAGGCAGCGACTCCGGGTGTTCTGTCTTCAACAGATCATGACTCACTTGGCCGAGCGCTTCCGGCAGTGTGTAGCCGTAGATTTTCGTCGCCCCTTTGTTCCAGTAAGTAATACGATCGTTTACATCGCGAACGATGATCGCATCGTTGCTCAGATCAAGCAGCCGCGCCTGCTCGGCCAGCTGTTGTTCATGACGCTTGCGTTGAGATAAATCGATGATCGCGGTCTGATACAGCAAAGCGCCATTTCGCGCGGTCGAAGTAATCGGCGTACTTAGAAGTTGAACCTGGATTCGCTCGCCTTTCTTCGGCTTCAACTCTAGTTCTGTCGCAACTTGTTCGTGCGTTGTGCGGCAATAGAGCAGGTGATGCAGGAATGAATCCAAGTCCGCTACATAAAACGCGAAGGGGCGTCCAATTAACAAATCCCTTGGCACGCCGAGCAACTCGGTTGCTGCCATGTTGGCTTCCTCAATCCGGCCAGCGCGGTCGAAGCTAATGTAAGCGATAGGCGCGAAATCATAAAGATCGACAAATCGTTGGGTGGCGGCTTCCAGTTGAGTCGTTGGATTCCGCGTCGCGGGTGTACGCATGGACCGAACCGGCGCGCCGTTTTTATTGATCCGCAGCACGCGTTGGAACGCAGTGCTCTGGTTTTGGCTGGCGCGGTTGAACTGGCGCGGCGGTATTATACCGCCGTTGCTCGCGACAACCCTTTGGCGAGCACGCCTTGCGCCTTGCTTGTTATTTGCGCGACGAGCCATCTTTTCGACTTGTTCTGTTTCCGTCGGGTCCCTTTTCTCCATCGATATCAACCAGCGTGATAACGGCGCCGTCGATTTTGTTATTCGTTGTGCGATACGGCCGCACACGCAGCGAGAAATGCCGGCCTTCCTTATCGGTCACTTTGCGCTCGCGCGTGCCCAGCGTTTCGATCACCTCGAGCAAAATCTTCTCCATGTCGGGAACATCAATGTTAGGCCGCAGCTCGCTCAACGGCCGTCCGATGTCAGTCGGTAAAATATTAAAGGCTCCCCGAGCCGCTGGCGTGGCGCGCCGCACTGTTAACGCATTGTCCACCATCACGATTGGCATTTGAGTGCTGGCGAGGAAATTGTTTAGCTCGTTCGTCAATTCCATCATCTCCAGGTTGCGGTTGCTGAGTTCTTCGTTCAACGTGGTTAACTCTTCATTGGTCGATTGCAATTCCTCCTTTGCGGTCTCGAGTTCTTCGTTTGTGGATTGCAGCTCTTCGTTGCTGGATTCGACTTCTTCATTGGACGCCTTCAACTCTTCATTGGTCGCCTCCTGCTCTTCGATGGTGGCCTGTAACGATTCTTTCGAAACTGCCAGTTCCCGACGTAACTCGGTTACCTCACGTTGCATCCCGGCTTTTCCCAGCGGCTGCAACAATCGCTCCGGTTTGCGCCTGCTTGTAGTCTCATCAAAAATCACCAGGAACCATGACTTATCGCCTCGCTGGATTTTGAATGGCACGACTTGGATATTTATTTCGTAATTTTTTCCCCGAAGCGCAACTTTCGCGTGTTCTGTACGCGCGGGTTTGCCCGTTTTGATCGAACGACGAATCGTTGCGCGCAGATCCGGCACCAAATTCGTGCGCGCTAGTTGAATCAGATTGAACGTTGCAGGGCCGGGCATGTGTTCGAGAAACAGGTCGGTCCGGCCACGGAACTGATGCACTTGCATCTTATCGTCAACCACGACGGCCGCCGGCGCGTACGTGCTGAGGATGATGCGATCCGCCATTTTCAAAAGATCGGCATCGAAATTTAGGCCGATGCCGCCTGCCGGTCTTGCACCAAACTGCGCGAGCTCAAGGCCGCGCTGCGGAATAAACTCGACTGAACGCGGCGTAGTCGCGGCTTCCTTAGTATAAATTTTGTTCTTCTTGTCCACGAGTTTGAAAAGCTCGTCATATAGACCCACTGATTCGGCGGGGCCAAGAATCAACAAGCCGCCCGGGTTAATTGCGTAATGAAATTGCGGGATGCAGCGCTTGTGCAGTTCCGGGCTTAGATAAATCAGAACGTTGCGGCAGCTGATCACGTCGAGACGCGAGAAGGGCGGATCAGCTGCGATGTTTTGTCGCGCGAATGTGCAGATATCGCGCACGTTGCGATGGATTTGGTAACCGCCGTCGCGTCTAACGAAAAAACGTTTCAGCCGCGCCCTCGAAACATCCTTCTCGATCACGCTCGGGTAAATTCCCAGACGCGCATGCTCGACGACTGACTCGCTCAAGTCCGTGCCGAAAATCTGGATCCGCCATTTCGAAATTTGGCCGCCGAGAGCTTCGAGAATGCAAATGGCGAGCGAATAAACCTCTTCGCCTGTGGCGCAACCAGGTATCCAAACGCGCAATTCTCGTTGTCGGGCTTTGCTTTTCCTTTTGAGCAGCGCCGGTAGAAAACGTTTCTTTAATGCGCGGAACACTTTTTCATCCCGGAAAAACCGCGTCACGTTAATGAGCAGATCGTCAAAGAGCGCCTCGATTTCCTTTTTGTTGTCGCGCAAGTACCGCGCGTAGCGCTTCAGCGTATCGATTCGATGCAGCGCCATTCGCCGCTGGATTCGTCGAATCAGCGTAGTTTCCTTGTAACCGCTGAAGTCCACACCTATCTGTTTTTTCAGGGAAAGGAAAACCCGGCCCAGATCGTCCGCCTGGCGATAGGCTTCTTTTTCGGCTTCCTCTGCGTCGATGAGAGGTCGCCGTAAATACGGATGGTCGGCAATGCGCCGGATTTCGCGCGCGATTGCGTCTGGCGGCAAAACAACATCCACAAATCCCGAGCGAATTGCGCTGCGAGGCATGGCGTCGAACTTTGCGCTCTCTTCAGTTTGCGCGAAGGTCAGCCCGCCAGCTGCTTTGATCGCGCGCAGACCAGCGGTGCCATCACTACCGGTTCCGGAAAGCACGATGCCGATTCCGCGCGATCCGCAATCTTCAGCGAGCGATTCAAAAAAGTGGTCGATTGCGACGTTGAGTCTCTCTGTGCGGCTGATCAATGTGAGCTTGCCATTCTTGGCGATCACACATTTGTTCGGCGGCTGCACATAAACGGAGTTTGGCTGCGGTGTGATTGTTCTTGTGATCTCGGTTACCGGCATTGATGTGGCTTTTCCGAGGAGATTCGGAAGCCGGCTCCCGTGGTGCGGATCGAGATGCTGCACGATTACAAAAGCCATGCCCGTTTTTGGAGACAAATGGCGCAAGAGATCCATCGCCGCTTCGAATCCACCGGCTGATCCCCCAATGCCCACAATGGGGCAGCCCAAATTTGCGTTGGCTGGGTCCGGTCTCGCTTTCGGCTTGGGCAATTTTGATTGTGGCGATTTTCTGCCGCTCGTTTTTATTCGCGAGGAGGTTGCTCTCGATATCGCTTTTCGCTTTGCGGCCATGCGCCCTTTTTACGTTAATTTGGGCCTAGGCTGCATACAAGCTGCGATTGTGAATGGTGGAACGCGTTGTCTTCAACGCGTTGCCTGAAACAACTGCGCCTTTGGCGTCCGATATTTGCGTCTTCGCCGATGGCTTGGGCATTGCCGTCGCGCATTTCCGCCGGCTTAAGGTAGGGCTCGCACTCCCGCGCGAGTTCAGTACTGCCGACTAAAAAGCCGGCGTCGCTGACCTCATGGTAGCCAGACGCTCTTCGATCAGATCGCGCTCGACTTCCCAGTATTTGAGCGCTGAGAGCAGCAGCTTGTCAGGAGGGTCACACCCGACTGACCCGTTGGCCGCCATTGTGTTACCTCCCTGATTCTTCGCGACTTTTTCCAGTTTGCGTTTGGATTTCGTCCTTCTCCATCTTCCCCGTCCCCTTCGTGCTGCTCCCGTTACCATTGTTCCTTCCTTTGTTCTATGTGCCCTTGATTCGCATCACCATTCGGCAGCGGCCGTGATAAAACATCTTTCCGCTCCCAATGTTTCAACAGCGGTGGGACTCCGAAGTTTCGCGCCCTGAAACGCTCCGGAGAATCCCTATTGCGTGCCGCGGTTTCAGCACTAGGGCAGCCGACGTAGTCGCACCGTATAAGATTGCCTAATCTTGATCGAAGAACTGACCCTCTCGTTAGGCGAACGCTGACCAGCGAGGTATTGCGCGTCAAACGCGCGAAGCGCGGCCGAGACGGTCGAGCCGATCCCTACGATGCCTTCTTCCACGTTCGGCCCAAGAAGCGCAATCCAAAGATCACCGCGGAAAAATAGTTGTGGACGGCGCATCGCGGATGGGCTTCCCGGATGCTCCACGCAATAGTGCTCCATTTGCTCCACTGACGTTGCCGCGTAATCCACTACGTCAGGTCGGTGCGGGGGATGACCGTTTTGATTCATCTGCCTCTACAAAACGCCTGAATTCGTGAGGCTGGATGTGAATGTTTTTAGCCGGCTTCCCTCTCACGAGGTCGGATTTTCACCGATACGAGAATCCACCGTGCGCCCGATTGCCCGAATCGTTGAACGGAAAGTAATATCCAAATGGTGACGTTCTCTACACCAGCGGGATTGGCGGATGACGAAAAATTGGAGCTACTGCGCCGGCTCGATCAATTTCGGCAGTGGCATGCACTCGACGAAAAACGTTACTGCCTGGTGTGCGGCAACCTCATCTCGGGACGGCAAATCCAGGTCGCTGGCGGAACCCGCGGCACCGATCCGCTGCGGCTGAGCTGTCCCACGGACGAGTGTAACGCCATTCCAATGGACTGGGTGTTGCCTACGAGTGAGATCCTCGCCAAAGTGGAGAAACTGGCAGAGGAAGAGCGCAAAGCTTCGGCGTTAAAATCGGCTGCCGCGACTACTGGCAACGGCAAAACAGTTTACACAGACAAAAGCCACGATCATTTCGTGTCGCGACTATGCAGGCTGGCGTTTCATTTGAAGCGACATTCTAAAGCAGTCCCTCCAATCCCTGCTGGTCTTGAGCCTCCCAGCGGGGTCGCAGGGTGATTTTTCCCCAGTTGATTGCGTCACGTGAGCGTCACTGGCTCGAGGACGTAAATTGTCCAGGCGGCGGTTCTTGTTTCACTGATCCATCTTGTGGTTTCCTTGCCAGTGGCAAGCGGGCTCTGAACATCAAGCACTCTCAACCCCGCACTTTCAAATAAGCGCCGGTAAAGAGCATCGGTGCAGAAGACATCTTCGACCGGACGCTGGTCAGGAACATCCAGCATAATTATGCGTACCCGATCACCGTCGCGCGCGTGGCGATTCTCTGGAAAGTCACGCGTGCTAAAGGATGCCCACTCGTTGACGTAGATCGCCGGTGCAGAGACAACCAAAAGTAAGCATCCCTCTGGAACTAGGAGAGTGCGCAGCGCACTTAACGCGCCCGCCGTCGCTTCGGTTGGCATGTTGTCAAACGTGAAGGCAGCCAAAATGATATCAAAACTCCCCGTCGTGAATTCGCCGGCAATGTTGTTACGAATAAGATGGTACTCTCCGGAAGAATCGAGCACACGGGCTTGATCCAACATTGCTTGCGAAATATCTGCGCTAACGACAGTGAGTCCGAGATTTCGAAGGAATCGAGTTGATCGATCAGTGCCGCAGCCGAAGTCAAGCGCGCGAGAGGCGTGGCTGTAATGCTGAATCAATACAGGCAAGTCGCGAAACGCGAGATAGTACGTTCCAGGAAACTCAAGCGTCGCATATGCCCGAGCTCGTTCCTCATCTTCGTACACGTTTCCGAACGTGCGATTCATAGGATCTCTTTCGGATGGCGCGCCGAAGGGCAAGCTGATTCGAGAACGGTGTGCGGCCTAACGAAACGCCACCGGAAAACTGCGATACGACAATTCTGGGACCTGATCCGAAAATCGGATCTAGCGGCGATCGGTCATGGCCTGGACCTGCTGGCCGTTTTCCCATGGTTCCGGCTTGTTCCACGGCATCTGGGATCCGCCATGATCGTCTGGGTCGCTCACGAGGGCTGTTTGCTTTTGGCTCGCGCATGAGGTCAGCGCAACAACAAATGCGCAGAGCAAAACGGGAACGACGATTGTTCGGAGTTTAAGGACTTGTGCCAGCATAGATTACACTGTCTCCAGGTTGTACTTGGACGCCGCGCGCCAAGCTATTGCTCATGATATCGCCGATAGCAGTGGCTGGTTCAACCGAAGAAATGCGAATTTTTCCAATCAACGTCCCGTCTCGCAAAACGAGCATTTCCGAGTTCGGTTCCACTCCATTGCGCGCACCGAGATTTAATACCACGAAGTTATAAGCCTGATTGTACGCAAGCACGGTCCCGTGCACACCCGCACGATGACTGCCGCTGCCTTGTCGTGCGACGCTCGCAGTCTCACGTCTTTTCTTTGTTTCTGCTTTGGAAGCTTCTTTGACCTGCGCCGGACGCTGTTGTACGTCCTGGAGTTTTTCGGCTAGCAATTCTTTTTCTTTCTCAGCGCTATCAAGTTGACGCCGAAGGTCATCGACTTGCGATTGTAAATCGCCGCTTTGCGCGTTGTCGGCTGGCGCAGGGGTGCCGGCTGCAGACGGATTCGAGTTCGTTTCCGCTCCAGCTGCGCGTTGGCGTAAGGCTGCAATTTCCTGCTCGCTGGCGTCTAGTTTGCCTTTGAGCTCTGCTTTTTCTTTCTCCGCTTCAACGACCGCTGCTTCGGCTTTTGCGGCCCGATCTGTGGTGTCGGCGGTTTTAGCCTGTTGTTGAGCTTCAGTTGTTCCACGCGTGACCGCATTGACTTTCGCAGACACGGGCGCGCGCATAGATACGGCATCCGCGCGAAGAGCTTTCACTTTGTGACCGTTCAGCAGAGCAAAAAACGCTGCGAGCAATAGAAAAATCACGGCCAACCCGCTCAAGCTTCCGGGGGTGACCGCAAAAAGCGCCGATTCTTTTTGCGCCATAGGCGAGCCTTTTAACAACAAAGCTTGTGAAAAAGCAATTATCATTTCCACGGCCCATACGAGACCCGATGCGACTTAATTATCAGTTCGACTGTCCAAGGAGCGACTGCGATACCGTCTTCAAGTCGCGTCTTCTTCGTAAGAAGAGGGAGAGTACTCGGCGACTAATCGCTGCGCAGCGATTCTACCGCGTCACCTAAATCCTCTCCTCTTCGCAAGGGGAGAGACAAGCAAAAGGTCATAAGGCATCATTGGAAAAGATGGATCGGTTTTCATTGCTGATTGCGTTTCTGCGATTTTCAATCCATAGAGATTCCATGGGACAGCAGCTTCGGGTACAAATTAAGCGCAAGCGGCGCCGAGCTTATTTGCAACGCAAAAAAGCATCGAAGCGCGCTGCCACACCGCGGCCGGCACTGGCTAAGCAGCAGGGACAGAAAGAAGCCGCAGCGGCGGAGTAATCGATATTAAGACCTCGCTTCAGCGAGGTGCATTAGCGGTCGACACCCCCGCTAACCGCTTTAGCGGTTACGAAAGGATACAGTCTTTGCATCACCTCGCTGAAGCGAGGTCTTAATGAGAGAAAGACAGCCATTCGAACGGCCAACGTTCATTCGATCGAAAGCCGTATAGATTATCCCGATGCAATCGCGGGCGCGTTATCTCATCGTCGATGGACACAGCATTATTTTTGGCTGGCCGGAGCTGCGCAAACTTCACGCGCGTCGATCATCGCTGGCGCGCGAAGCGTTGCTCAAGCAATTGCGTGATTATCAGGATTGGACCGGTGTGCATGTCGTTGTCGTTTTCGATGGCAAAGGCAAAAAGGTCGACGTGACTTCCGACCCAACCGAGGTGCAGGTTTTTTACTCGCGCAGTGAGCAATCAGCCGATGCCATTATTGAGCGGTTAGCGAGCAAGTACGCCAAACGCTTTGAGCTTATGGTTGCCACTTCCGATTTGATGGAAGCCGAAACCGTGCAGGCGTGCGGCGCCGAATGGATTTCGCCTGGTGGGTTGCATGGACTTCTGAGCAGCGCACGGGGAGCCTAAACACCAAAACTATCTGTCATGTTGCGCGGAGCGAAACATCTCTGGTCTACTTCTGCTGCAGTCGGTTAGCCTGAATTTGATCCGAGGTTCTTCGCTTTGCTCAGAATGATGTAGCGCGACGGAGCATAGCTTTTACAGCCCCAGTTTGTTCTCGATTTCTTTTACTCGCGCGAAGAGTTTCCCGAGCCGGCGAACCCAGGCAATCTGTTCCTTTGCTTCTGCAAGCGGCACAGCAGGCGACGCCCACCATGCCCCGCCGTTAATATTCTTAGAGATACCGCTTTGTGCACCGATAGCGGTGTTATCACCAATTTCGATGTGCCCAATGACACCAACCTGCCCGCCAATCAGCACACGCTGACCGATCTGGACGCTGCCGGCAATTCCGGTCTGCGCTGCGACGACGGTATTCCTGCCGATCACAACGTTGTGCGCGATTTGCACGAGATTGTCGATCTTGACGCCCTGTTGAATCCAAGTCCGGCCGAACCGCGCGCGATCAACAGTCGTGTTCGCGCCGATCTCGACGTCGTCGTCGATTTGAACAATCCCGAGTTGCTGAATTTTTTGTTGGCGGCCATCGATCATTTCGAAACCGAATCCGTCAGCTCCGATCACAGCGCCGCTGTGAATGATTACGCGCGAGCCAATCCGGCTTCGTTCGCGAATTGTCACATTCGGATAGATGTGACATGCGCAGCCGATCACCGTCTCTTGCCCGACATAGCTGCCGGCCCCTATGATCGCGTCGTCGCCGATTTTTGCTCCGGCTTCGATCACTGCTAGTGGCTGAATCGAAACGCGCTTGCCCAGCTGAACGCTTGGATCGACGATCGCGCTGGGATGAGTCCCGGGCGCGAAGGTAATCGGCTTCGGTGCGAATTTGAGCACGACCTGCTCGAACGCCTTCGCGGGATTGGAAACGCGAATCTGCGCCGCGTTGACCGGCTCCGCAAAATCCGCGGGAACAAAAATTGCCGACGCACGGGTTTTGCGCAGCAGGCCGACGTATTTTCGATTTGTGAAGAAGCTGATTTCTCCCGATGTCGCTTCGCTGAGCGATGCTGCGCCTGTGATCTTCAGCGTCTCGTCACCCACCAGTTCGCCGCCGGATAGCTCGGCCAATTGCTTAACAGTCAAACTCATCGGGCACACGGTAAAAGAAAAGAATTCGGGAGCGAGATTAAATGGTAGGGACGGACCGCTGCGCCGTCCGATTCGGCGCGCCCGGCGGCGCGCTCTACCAACGGTGGTTTCGGTCTGTCACCTTTTCGAGTCTTGATTCCAGCGAGGCGGCCGCTTTTCGATGAAAGCTTGCACGCCTTCAAGCGCCGCGTCGTCCATCATATTGCACGCCATGATTTGACTCGCCGCGTCGTACGCGTCCGTGACACTCAGCTCGGCCTGCCGATAGAAAAATTCTTTTCCCATTGCAACTGCGACACGTGGTTTGCTGATGATCGCCGCCACGAGCTTCTCGAGTTCGGCGTCGAGTTGTTCCGGTTCTGCAACGCGGTTGACCAGGCCGTGCGCCTTTGCCTCCTGCGCAGTGATGAATTCTCCGGTGACCAGCATTTCGAACGCCTGTTTGCGCAAAACATTGCGTGAAAGCGCCACTCCGGGTGTGGAACAGAAAAGACCGACGTTTACGCCGCTTACCGCGAAGCGGGCGGCGCTCGACGCGACTGCGAGATCACACATCGCGACCAACTGACAACCCGCGGCCGTTGCGATTCCCTGCACGCGCGCGACCACAGGCACCCGCAATCGCTGGATAGTGAGCATCATTTCGGAGCATCGAGCGAAAAGCCGCTCGTAATATTCCAGCGATGGATCGGCGCGCATTTCTTTGAGGTCGTGGCCCGCGCAAAAAGCTTTGCCCTCCGCCGTTATGACAACTACACGCACGGATTCGTCGGACGCGATTGCGTCAAACTCCCGTTGCAACTCCGTGAGCATCACTTCAGATAAAGCGTTAAACGCTTGCGGGCGATTTAGCGTCAACGTGACCACGCCGCGCGCGTCCTGAGTTCGCAAAATGAGGCGTTCTTCCTCTTCGGACATTTTCGAACGCGATGCCGGTTCAATGGTTACTGAAGAAGCTTTCACAGCTCGGTGACCGTTAAACCGCTACTGCTGAAACTCCAAACCTGAAATTCGAAAAATTTAGTTTCCGTTTACGACGGTCGGCAACATTATCATGCCATCGGAGCACAGACATCTTGTCTGTGGGGAAAGTGGGCGTCTCGCCTGCTCAGCCGACAGGCAGGATGCTCGTCGGCCCCACAGCCGGGACGGCTGTGCCCCGTTTTCAGAATGAAAATAGTCGCGATCGCTAATCAAAAAGGCGGGGTGGGGAAAACTACCACGGCGGTGAATCTCGGCGCAGCATTGGCGGAGTTGGGCAAGCGGATTTTAATTGTCGATCTCGATCCACAAGCGAATGCCACCAGCTCGTTTGGTTTGCAGGGAGTGGGGGACATCAGTCTTTACGAGCCACTGCTTGGTGAGGCTTCAATTACTGAAAAGATTTTGCCGACCCGAAGCGAAGGCCTGTTCATCGTGCCCGCAGTTCTCGATATGGCCGGCGCGGAGGTGGAGATCGCGCGGATGCCAAATCATCTCACGCGCCTTGCTGAAACGCTGAGACCGCTGCACACCGATCAGACATTCGATTTCGTTTTCCTGGATTGTCCTCCGTCGCTTGGAATTTTGATGAGTAACGCGCTCGCCGCCGCCGACGAGCTGCTGACTCCGATCCAATGCGAATATTTCGCGCTGGAAGGGTTGGTGAAAATTGTGCGGCTCATCGAGCAAGTACTGGATTCAGGCGCGAACGATCGTCTCGAGCTGGGCGGGATTGTTATGACGATGTTCGACGCGCGGACCAAGCTCGGCCAACAGGTAGTTGCTGACGTGCGAAAACATTTCGGTGAACGCGTTTATGAGACTGTGATCCCGAGGAGCGTTCGGTTGAGCGAGGCACCGAGCTTTGGGAAATCGATTCTGGAATACGCTTCGAGCGGACCCGCCGCGCAGGCTTATCGGGCGCTGGCTCGCGAATTCATGAAGCGTCACGATTCGCCAGCCACTGTTCGCGAGTCATCGCATACACCAGCGTCAGAAAGCCGCGAAACGTAATTTCCTTGTCCACCTTCATTCCATTTTTCTCCGCCACACGACGTGACGGGATATTTTCCGGATGAATCAGCGAAACCACGCGAGGCAGTTTTAAATCGGCAAAGGCGTGATCGCGCACAGCACGCGCAGCTTCGGTGATCAGACCCCTGTTCCAGTAATCGGGATGCAATCAGTACCCGATCTCGATCTCTCTCGGTACTTCAGGATGATGGTGAAAACCGCAGTAACCAATGACAGCGTGTTCGCCACGCGAAACGACGACAAACTGCGACGGCATACTGGCGAGATCCCAGCCCATCACCTTCTCGATAAAATCAACGGTCTTCTTTCGTTCGGTGAAAGCGCCTAACGAGAAACGCATAAAATTAGGATTCGCGAATAACTGCGCCATCTCATCGACATCTTCTTCGCGGAAAGAGCGCAGGACGAGTCGTTCGGTTTGCAATTGCATGATAAGGCCGGTTTTGCCGGGCTACTTACGAGCTCTTAAGGTGGATCGGCTTCTCCGAAGACGATGTCAATCGCCGCAGGCGCAAGACGTCTGGCAAAGCATTGCTGCCAAGCGTTGAGGACAACGCGTTCCACCGTGGCGGCATCGCAACATACGATACGAGCGCGACATTCGATTCAGATTAGAGATGCGCGAACAGAACGAGGAACACGCGCGACCAGCGCAGCCGCCGGCTACATCAAGTCTGGCCGCGATGCGAGAAGCAGCAACGCATTGCACTGCGTGTCATTTGTACAAACGAGCGACTCAAACTGTTTTTGGAGAAGGACCAAAGCGCGCAGCGATGATGCTGATTGGCGAACAGCCGGGCGATTACGAAGATGTGGCGGGCAAACCATTCGTTGGTCCGGCTGGGAAAATTATGGATCGCGCGCTCGCGGACGCTGGAATCGATCGATCGCAGGTTTACGTGAGCAATGCGGTGAAACATTTTAAGTGGGAACCTCGTGGCAAACGCCGCATTCATCAGAAGCCCAACTCGCGCGAAATCGCGGCTTGCCGTCCCTGGTTGGAAGCGGAACTGCGGATCGTTAAGCCCGACCTCGTCGTGGCGATGGGTGCAACGGCGGCGCAAACCATTTTCGGCCCGGGATTCCGCGTGACGCGCGACCGCGGCAAGGTGTTGTCCTCGAAGCTCGCGCCAAGGGTGGTCGCGACTGTTCATCCGTCATCGCTTCTCCGCCAACCCGACGAGGAATCACGCGAACGCGAATACAAACATTTTGTATCGGATCTTCGCGCTGCACAACGTGCAACCGGCGAAGAATAACGGTTCTGTCATGTCGAGCGAAGTCGAGAGATCCCGCGACGTTACCTGAGAGCTCTGCCACGGGATTCATCGACTCCGCTCGGAATGACGATTGTTAGACGCTTTAATCAGGTGATCCCCGCTGTATCCCGCGTCTTATATGCTGCCACGAATCTCTTACAGAATTTCTCGAACGTCCCGGCTTCAATTTCTGTGCGAGCTCGACTCATCACGTTCAAATAAAAATGCAAATTGTGCAGCGTGACCAAACGAAGCCCGAGAATTTCCTCCGCCTTGATGAGATGGCGAATGTAGCCGCGCGTGAATTCCCGGCAGGCGGGACACGCGCAGTTTTCTTCGATGGACCTTTTGTCCCGCGCGAACTCGGCATTCTTTAAATTGATCGTGCCTGCCGCTGTGAACGCCGTGCCATTTCGGGCGAGGCGCGTCGGCAACACGCAATCGAACATGTCCATCCCGCGGGCCACCAGTTCCAGCATTTGCGGCGGCGTGCCGAGTCCCATTGCATAACGCGGTTTTTCCGCAGGCAAAAATGGCTCCGCCGATTCAACCGCGCGCATCATTTCCTCTTCGGGCTCGCCCACGCTCACCCCGCCGACCGCGTAGCCGTCGAAATTAAGATCGACAATCTGTTGCGCGCTTTGCTTCCGCAGATCCTCGAACGTGCCGCCTTGGATGATGCCGAAGAGCAGTTGGTGGAATGTAGCGTTCGCTGTCCTCAGCGGATTTACTCCTGAGTCCGCTGAGACAACGGACGCTACAGCCTTGCATTTCTTTGCCCAGCGCGCCGTCAGCTCAGCGCTCTTCGCCGCGTAATCGTAATCGCACGGATACGGAACGCATTCATCAAGCACCATCGCAATGTCGCTGCCGAGCGCAGCTTGAATTTCCATCGCGATCTCCGGCGAAATGAACGCGCGCGCGCCGTCAACGTGATTTTGGAATTCCACGCCGTCCTCGGTGATTTTGCGCAACTTCACGAGCGAGAAAATCTGATACCCGCCGCTGTCTGTGAGAATCGGCCCATCCCAACTCATGAAATTGTGCAGGCCGCCAAAATGCTTGATGACATCGAGTCCAGGCCTAACGAACAGATGGTAGGTGTTTCCCAGAACAATCTGCACATTCAGCTCGCGGAGTTCGCGCGGACTCACGCCCTTCACGCTGCCTTGCGTTCCCACAGGCATAAACGCAGGCGTATCGATCACGCCATGCCCAGTTTTTAACCGTCCGCGCCGAGCTTTTGAATGTTGATCGCTCGCGAGGAGTTGAAAGTCGTTCTGCATGTGACATTAGAGATTCCTCGACTTCGCTCGGAATAACAATTGAAGGCCAAAATATTTTTTGCAGATCACGATCTTGCCTCTATATTCGGCGCTTACCGCATCAGGAGCGTGAGAGAGTTATTGCGCGGCCTGAAGCGGGTTTTTTGTCGCCCGCAGGAACGATCCTTTGGCGGCGCTTTACGTTTTAGGATTTAAAAATGCCCACGATCAATCAGCTGATTCGCAAAGGACGCCAGAAGGTGTCGGTGAAATCGAAGTCACCGGCGCTCGCGGGTTGTCCGCAGCGGCGCGGTGTTTGCGTGCAGGTGATGACTCGCACGCCGAAGAAGCCGAATTCTGCCCTGCGCAAAGTGGCGAAAGTGCGGTTGACGAATGGCCAGGAAGTGATTGCCTACATTCCGGGCGAAGGGCACAATTTACAGGAACACTCGATCGTGCTGGTGCGCGGCGGACGAGTGAAGGATTTGCCCGGCGTGCGTTATCACATTGTGCGCGGAACGCTTGACGCGCTTGGTGTGGATGGGCGGCGGCGCGGTCGCTCCAAATATGGAGCGAAGCGGCCGAAGGGCGGGGCGGCTGGTGGAGGCGGTGCCGCGAAAGCAGCACCGGCAGCGGCCAAGTAAAACAAATCAAATTTGAAACAGACGATCGACAATGTCGCGACGGAGGAGAGTTCACAAAAAAGAGGAGCACGTCGATTCCCGATATGGGAGTCAGGCGGTAGCCCGTCTCATCACGACAGTAATGGAGCGGGGCAAGAAATCGCTCGCCGAACGCGTCGTGTACACCGCGATCGATAAGTCGCGCGAAGGCTCTGATTCAGTCGATCCGCTGGAGATCGTAAACAAAGCAATCGAAAACGTTCGTCCGCGACTGGAGGTGCGCTCTCGCCGAGTTGGCGGCGCGACGTATCAGGTGCCGATGGAAGTGACGCCCGCGCGGCAAATCTCACTAGCTACGCGCTGGATCGTGAAATTTGCCGACGGTCGCAAGGGCCTGAAACTGGCTGACGCGCTGGCGCAAGAACTCAAAGACGCCGCTGCGGGCCAGGGGAACGCAATCAAAAAACGCGACGACACACATAAAATGGCGCAGGCGAACCGCGCATTTGCGCATTTCAGGTGGTGACAATTATGGCAACGGCGACAATGGAACAAAAGAAGACTGCGGCGAAAAATCCGAACTCGCCGGATCGCAAGTTTCCGCTGCAACGAACGCGAAATATCGGAATCGCGGCGCATATCGACGCCGGTAAAACAACGATTACCGAGCGCGTGCTGTTTTACACCGGCATGATTCACAAGATGGGGGAGGTGCACGAGGGCACAACCGTCACCGATTGGATGGAGCAGGAACGGGAACGCGGAATCACGATCACGTCGGCCGCGACAACCTGCAGTTGGTCACAGCGCAAAGAAGAAGGCGTTTACAAGATGTTCGAAGGCGTCAAGCAGCGCATCAACATCATCGATACGCCGGGTCACGTCGATTTTACCGCCGAGGTGGAGCGTTCACTGCGCGTGCTCGATGGCGCGATTGCAGTTTTCGATGGTGTTGCCGGCGTGCAGCCACAATCCGAAACGGTATGGCGTCAGGCCACCAAGTACAACGTGCCGCGTCTGGCATTCATCAATAAAATGGATCGCGTCGGCGCAGACTTCAAAATGTCGGTCGACAGCATCCATAAAAAACTCGGCGCAAACGCGTGGCCGGTTTTGCTGCCGCTGGGAAGCGAAGATCAGCTGCGGGGCCAGCTCGACGTCATTAACAAGAAGGCGATTATTTACTCTGACGACGATCAGCTTGGGTCGACCTATGAAGTGACCGATGTGCCGAAGGAGCACGTGGACGCGGTTGAGAAGGCGCGCAACGAACTAATCCAACAGGTTTCTAATCTCGACGATGAAGTCGCCGAGGCAGTGCTCGAAGAGCGCGAGATCACGCCGGAGTTATTGAAGGCTGGCATTCGTCGCCAGACGATCGCGAATAAATTCGTGCCGGTCATTGGCGGCTCAGCGCTCAAGAATATTGGTATTCAATATTTGGTCGACGCGGTTGTCGATTACCTGCCAAGCCCGCTCGACATTCCGCCGGCGAAAGGCCAAAACCCCGACACAGGCGAACCAATGGAAGCGGTCACCGATGACAACGGCGACTTCTGTTCCATCGCGTTCAAGCTGTGGAGCGATCCGTTTGTCGGGAAACTGGTGTTCTTCCGCGTGTATTCCGGCAGCCTCAGCAAAGGCGACACCGTTTACAATCCGCGCACAAACAAACGTGAGCGGATTTCGCGTTTAATTCAGATCCAGGCGGACAAACGTGAAGACATCGAGACGTGTTACTCGGGCGATATCGCGGCGATTGTTGGAATCAAGAATATTACAACTGGCGACACGCTTTGTGATGAGGATCATCCGATCCTTCTCGAGCCGCCGTCTTTCCCCGATCCAGTCATTTCAATGGCGATTGAGCCGAAGACGAAATTGGACCAGGAAAAAATGGCGACCGCGTTACAGCGCCTCGCCGAAGAAGACCCCACTTTTCGCGTCTATACGCACGAAGACACTGGTCAGACCATCATCGCCGGAATGGGCGAGCTGCACTTGGAAATCATTCGTGACCGGATGTTCCGAGAATTCAAAGTCGATGCGAACGCTGGCAAACCGCAGATCGCGTACCGCGAAACCATCACCGCCAGCGCCCATGGCGTTGGCAAATTGATTAAGCAATCAGGCGGCCGCGGGCAGTATGGGCACGTGGAAGTGGACGTGCGTCCCGGCGCGCGCGGCAACGGTCTGACAGTCGAGAACAAGATCGTGGGAGGCGTTATTCCGAGGGAGTACATCCCGGCGGTGAAGAAGGGCATCGACGAAGCGGTGCTCAACGGCGTATTGGGCGGTTATCCCGTTGTCGATGTAGAAGTGGACATCGTTTACGGCTCGTTCCACGAAGTCGATTCCAACGAGCTCGCATTCAAGATGGCATCGATTTTCGCAATGAAAGACGGCTTCAAGCAGGGCAAACCAATTCTGTTGGAGCCGATCATGAAGGTCGAGAACATCACGCCGGAAGAATATCAGGGTGATATTTGCGGCGACTTGAGCCGGCGGCGTGGTGCGATCAACAGTATCGAGACGCGCGGCAACATGGTGATCATTCACGCGATGGTGCCGCTGGCGGAATTGTTCGGATATGCAACCGCGATTCGGTCGTTGTCGAAAGGCCGCTCCAGTTATTCGATGGAGCCGTCGTCCTTTGAGCCCGTCCCCGCGAATCTGGTCGCGGCGATTCTTGATCAAAAGGAGGCGAAATGAGCAATGGCCAGCGCATTCGCATTCGCCTGAAGGCATTCGATCACCGCATGCTGGACCAATCCGCCATCGAGATTGTGGATACTGCCAAACGAACAGGCGCTCGCGTCGCTGGACCGATTCCGTTGCCGACGTTAATCGAAAAATTTACAGTGAATCGTTCCCCGCACGTGGACAAAAAATCGATGGAACAATTTGAAATTCGCACTCACAAACGGTTGCTGGACATCATCGAGCCGACCGCGAAGACAGTGGACGAATTGAAGAAACTGAACCTGCCTGCGGGCGTTGACATCACGATTAAGATCTAAGCGGAGGCACTTCTGAAATATTTGCGATTGCATGGTCATGAGCATCGGACTTCTAGGACAAAAAATTGGTATGACCAGCGTTTACGACGCCAAAGGCCGACTGTGTCCGGTGACTGTGATCGCGGCCGGCGATAATATTTTGTTGCGCCGTTTGACCGAAGAGAACGAAGGCTATTTGGCAATACAGGTCGGGTTCGGCGCGCAAAAGGAATCGCGTGTCAGCAAACCGTTGCTCGGTGAATTCAAGAAGGCCGGAGTTGGGCCGCAGCGATTCGTGCGCGAATTTCGCCTGCAAAAAGATCTTCCCGAAGGCGACGTTAACTTGAGCGTTGCCCAATTTCAGCCGGGCGACTTCGTCGATGTAATCGGCCGCTCGAAAGGCAAAGGCTTTCAAGGGGTGATGAAGAAGCACAACTTCCATGGGCAAGGCGCGGCGCACGGTTCGAAGACGCATCGGCGCATCGGCGCGGTTGGCAATCGCTCTACGCCCGGACGCATCTGGAAGAACCAAGGGATGCCCGGTCATATGGGCGATCAGCGTGTTACCGTGCAAAATCTTCAGGTAATGCAAGTGCGCGAAGAAGAAAAAATTATTTTGATAAGCGGTGCTGTGCCCGGCGCGAACGGCAGTTATGTGATCGTGCGACCGGCCATCAAACATCCCGAACACTTACGGGCCTTACATGCTGAGCACCGGCAGCATGAGGAAGAAGAGAAGGCGAAGAAGCCGAAGACCCTGCGTGAAATGGCGCAGAAGAAATGAGTGCGAAAGTTTTAACCAAAGCCGGAGCGAAAGAGGCAAAGATCGACCTGATCGAGGACGGTCGCGGTACCCAGGCTGTACACGATGCGGTAGTCGCGATGCGCGCGGCGCGGCGTTCTGGTTCCGCCAACACGAAGACCAAGGCCGAAGTAGATTTATCAGGCGCAAAACCGTGGCGGCAAAAAGGAACAGGGCGTGCCCGGGCCGGTTACAAGTCGTCGCCGATTTGGCGAGGCGGCGGGGTCGTTTTTGGCCCGAAGCCGCGCGATTATTCGAAGAAAGTTGGAAAGTCCGTTCGTCGACTCGCTTTTCGAAAAGCGTTGAGCGAACGCATCAACGCCGGGGATGTTTTGACCATCGACAAGTTTGTTGTCTCGGAGCTGAAGACAAAAGCGTTCTTCGATCTTCTCAAAAAACAAACTGATGCCAAGCGGGTGCTTATCGTTTCCGATTCGTTTGACGAGAAAACGTACAAATCGGCCCGCAACGTAAAGCCAGTGAAACTTTCCACTGCGGCGGATGTCAACACGGAGCAGTTGCTCGCGTTCCAAAAAATTCTCGTTACCGAGAAGGCCTTGGAAAAACTGGCGGAGAGAATGCGATGAACGAGCACGATATTATTAAGACTGCGTCGCTGACTGAGAAGTCAACGCTGATGAGCGAGAAGCAAAACAAGTATGTCTTTCGCGTCAGCCCAAAGGCGAACAAGATTCAAATCAAGAACGCAATCGAACGGCTGTTTCAGAAAACGGTCGTGAATGTGAACACGTGTAATTACGCTGGCAAAGAGAAACGCCTGCGCGGGCCTCTTGGACGCCGCCCGCGTTGGAAGAAAGCAATCGTGACTTTGAAGGAGGGCGAGAAGATCGACCTGGTCTGATCGCGAGAAGTTATGGCACTCAAAGAATTTCGCCCACTCACGCCGACACAGCGTTTCAAGTCGCTGCCTGCGTTCGATGAAATTACCAAGTGGCGCCCAGAAAAAAGTCTTCTTCAGCCGAAGAAAAGGAGCGGTGGTCGCAACAACCGTGGTCGGTTGACGTCGCGACATATCGGCGGCGGTCACAAACATAAATATCGCAAAGTCGATTTTAAACGGCGCAAGCATGGTGTCGCGGCAGAAGTGATGGGAATTGAGTACGACCCAAATCGCTCGGCGCGCATTGCTCTCATCAAATATTCCGATGGCGAACTAAGTTACATTCTCGCGCCGAGTGGACTTAAAGTCGGAGCGATTGTTAATGCCGGAAATGATGTCGCGCCTGATTTGGGAAATTGGCTGCCGCTCCGTACAATTCCTTTAGGCACAAATGTTCACAACATTGAATTGACTCCGGGACGCGGCGGGCAGGTCGCGCGCAGCGCCGGGCAACAGGCTACGCTTACTGCTCTCGAAGCCGGTTATGCGCTGGTGAAAATGCCTTCGGGCGAAATTCGCCGGATTCACGAGAACTGCTTCGCGACCATTGGCCAGGTTGGCAACGTCGATCATATGAACGTCTCGAGCGGAAAAGCAGGACGTACTCGCTGGCAAGGCCGGCGACCGCATGTACGTGGCATGGTCATGAACCCGATCGATCACCCGATGGGCGGCGGCCAGGGGAAATCAAAGGGCGGCGGTGGTCGCCATCATCCAGTCAGTCCATGGGGACAATTGTCGAAAGGCTTTAAGACGCGCTCGAAACATAAGCCGAGTGACCGATTCATTTTGGAAAGGAGACGAGCGAAGAAGAAAGGTTAGAACGAGTATCGAGAATGGTGAATCGTTCCGGATCTCGATTCACAGATCGAATAACTTGCAATTTATGGCTAGATCGTTAAAGAAAGGACCCTTCGTCGAGTCGTATCTTCTGGAAAAGATCGATAAGATGAACGCGTCGGGCGTCAAGAAACCGATCAAGACCTGGTCGCGACGCTCGATGGTGACGCCGGACTTTGTCGGCCACACGTTTTTGGTACACAACGGGAAAATATTTCATTCCGTTTTTGTCACCGAGAATATGGTGGGCCACAAGCTCGGCGAATTTTCGCCGACACGCGTGTTTAGGAAACACGGTTCGCATACGGCGAAGGTGACGAAATAAGAAAGAATTTTCGATTGCCGATTTCTAATTGCCAATTGAAGAGACGCGGCGACGGCCGTTTCAAATTGGGAATCGGTATTTTGCTGTTAGCAACAGGGTGCTTGATGGCTGCCTCGGCAGTGCAAGCGCAGGGAAACAGTTCTTTGTCAGAATCCAAAATTGAAACCGTAGCGCGGTCGGAGACGACAGAACCTGCGACGGCGGAAAATGATGAATTGCGAAAGCAATTATCCGTTGCCCAAGAATCTATGAAGGCATTGACCAGTAGCCTGGCTGAATCGAATGCGGAGGCGGAAGAGCTTCGCCGCAGGTATTCCGATCTGCAATTGCGAATGGAAGCTCTCGGCCTGGCATCGGCGAATAAGGACAGGTCGAAGCTGGAGCAGCGTTTGCTGGCCGCCGTGAGCGATCTTCAATTGGCGCAGAAAACACGCGACGAGTTTCGTGACCAGATGCTGCGGCTAAATGAAGCGATCTTGCGCTACATTAAAACGTCGCAAGGCGATGACGCGCAGGCGCGGATGGATGTTGAAACGCAATTGCGCAGCACGAACGAGCTGGTCACGAAGTCGACAAATCCGCCAGAAGCGCCGGAGCCGAGTTTGATGGGCGGCAGCGTGATCAGCGTCAAGGAGGAATGGTCGTTTGTCGTCGGCAATCTTGGCGAAAAACAGGGAGTTAAAATCGGAATGCCGATGCGAGTGATGCGCGATGATCGAAAGATCGCGACGCTACGGGTGGTCGATGTGCGGCAGAAAATCTGCGGCGCGGTGGTTCAGGAAATGGATTCGAAGAAGGACAAAATTAAGGTGGGTGATCGCCTCCAGGTGGATGCGCAACCCGATGTGAGTTTAAGATAATGGAAATTAGATCGACATATAAGTATGCGCGGATTTCGGCCTTCAAAGTGCGCGAAGTCACGCGTGAGATACAGGGTTTGCCTGTTTCGGCGGCGCTCGATTTGCTGGCGTTCACACCGAAAAAGGCGGCGTTTCTGATTGGCAAAACGCTGAAGAGCGCAATTGCCAACGCAGAGAACAATGCGAACCTCAAACCCGACGGTTTGGTGGTGAAGGAAGCGACCGTCGGCGAAGGACCGACGCTAAAACGTATCATGGCGCGTGCTCGCGGCAGCGCCAGCCAGATTTTAAAGCGCACCAGTCACATTCGCATCGTGCTTTCGGACGAAATCGCCATCGAGACGCGGGAAACACGAAAAGCGAAGCGGAAAGCGAAAAACAAAGCGGCGAAGAAGGACGGTGCGGGCGAAGCGGCGCAGAGTGCAGCGATCGCCCCGGATCAAAAGTCAGCGGAACCGAAGCGGACTCGGAAGACCAAGAAAAAATCGAAGTAAATTTATGGGACAAAAAGTTAATCCAATCGGCTTCCGGCTGAGCGTGAATCGTGACTGGCGGTCGCGCTGGTACGCCTCGCCACAGGAATTCCCCGCGTTTTTGCACAATGATCTAAAGATTCGCGACTATGTGAAGAAGAAGCTGCAATTTGCGGCAGTCGCGAAAATTGTGATCGAGCGGGCGTGGAATTCCATTCGCGTGACTATTCATACAGCGCGTCCTGGAATTGTGATCGGACGCAAGGGCGCGGAAATCGAGAAGATGACGGAAGAAATTTCCAAGATGGCCGACGGCAAACAGGTGAAGATCGATATCCAGGAAATCAAGACACCGGAGATCGACGCGCAGCTGGTTGCCGAAAACGTTGCGCTGCAGATTGAACGCCGCATCGCTTATCGGCGCGCGATGAAGAAAGCCGTGCAAACAGCAATGGATTTTGGCGCGGAAGGGATCAAACTCCGTAGCTCCGGTCGACTGAACGGCGCTGAGATTTCGCGTTCGGAATGGTACCGCGAGGGGAAAATTCCACTGCACACGCTGCGCACGCCGATTGATTACGGCTTTGCTGAGGCCAACACGGTTTACGGCAAGATAGGCGTGAAATGTTGGATCTGTAGAAAAGAAGAGCGGCCAGCCGAACCGCCCCCTGCGCCTGCCGCGCCACCACCGCCGCCACCCGAGCCAGCTGAAGTTTAGGAGGACTCTCTTATGCCATTGATGCCAAAACGTGTGAAGTATCGGAAAGCCCAGCGTGGGAGCCGAAAGGGAACTGCTTCGCGCAACCTGAGGATCGACTTTGGCGAGTTTGGTTTGCAGACACTTGAACGAGCCTGGATTACCAACACGCAACTGGAAGCCGCTCGTGTCGCGCTGACTCGCAACATGAAGCGCAAAGGAAAATTGTGGATCCGTGTTTTCCCGGATAGACCGGTATCGAAGCGGCCACCGGAAACGCGGATGGGTAAGGGTAAAGGCCAGCCCGAGTCGTGGGTTGCCACCGTACGGCCCGGCAATATTTTGTTTGAGCTGGATGGGATACCGGAATCGGTCGCGCGTGAATCTCTGCGCCTTGCCGCCGACAAACTACCTGTGCGGACGAAGTTTTTGACACGCCATCACGTGAGGGCTGCCTAACAAACATGAAAATGAAAGAGCTCAGCGAGCTGGCAATGGAGGAGTTGCTGACGAAGCGACGCGACCTGCGTCAGGAAAGTCTACATCTGCGTCTGCAACAGCAGAGCGGTCAGCTCGAGCAGCCAAGCAGGCTGCGCTTACTGCGGCGCGACCTCGCCAGAATTGAAACAGAGCTATCGCAGCGTGGAAAAAAAACGCAGGAGAAATAGATTATGGCCGAGCAAGAATCTCCATCACCGACACCGACGCAAACTGAGACGGCGACTCGTGCCGCGCGCAAGACACGCACAGGCGAGGTGGTTTCCAGCCGCATGAACAAGACGATCATCGTGCGGACCGTCACCCGCGTGCCACACGCGAAGTTTGGCAAGATCGTCAAGCAGATGAAGAAATTTTATGCGCACGACGAACAGAACCAGGCGAAACCCGGTGATACTGTTCGCATCATGGAAACGCGCCCAATGAGCAAACTGAAGCGGTGGCGACTCGTAGAAGTCGTTCGGAAGTAAATTTCAATGGTGCAAATTCGATCCAGACTAGATGTGGCTGACAACACCGGCGCGCGCATGGCGACGATGATCGGTGTGATTGGCAAACAAACGCGCTTCGCCGGCATCGGCGACGTGATCACTGCCAACGTGAAAGAAGCCAGCTCAACCGGAACTGTTAAAAAGGGCGAAGTGGTGCGTGCAGTCCTTGTTCGCACGAGACAGCCAATCCGACGCGAAGACGGTTCGCTACTACGATTCGATAATAATGCCATCGTGATTATCGATAAGGATTTGAATCCCCGGGGCACCCGCATTTTCGGGCCGGTCGCACGCGAATTGCGTGAACGCAACTTTATGAAAATTGTGTCGCTCGCTCCGGAAGTTTTATGAACCGCGTTAAGCATCACGTTAAAAAAGGCGATCAGGTCGAGGTGATTTCCGGGAACTTCCGTGGTTCTTCCGGACGAGTGCTTGCTGTGTATTCAGGCAAGCAGCGCGTGTTGGTTGAAGGCGTTCGCATTATCAAAAAGCACCTGCGAAAGTCCCAAGACAATCCCAGCGGGAAGATCGCCGAACGCGAGGGCCCAATTCACATCTCCAATGTGCGATTGCTCGAGCGGGAGAAATCGCAGAAGGGCTCAAAATCAGAAAAGGACAAAAAAGGGAAGCGTGCCGAGCGCAGCGAGGCGCCACCCAAATAGGACAGATTGCTTTCCATGGAAAACGAATTTCGTCGTCATTATAAAGAGCACGTCATGCCGGCGCTGCAGAAACTTCACGGCTACAAGAACGTCCATCAGATCCCAAAGGTCGAGAAGGTCGTGATTAACACTTCGGTCGGGTCGCAGTCCGACGTTAAACAAGCGCTGGAAGAAGCCAAAGCGGAGCTTGCGTTGATTACGGGACAGCGGCCCATGGAGACGCTGGCTAAGAAAAGCATTTCCAATTTTAAATTGCGCAAAGATCAGGCCATCGGAGCGAAGGTCACGTTGCGCGGCGAGCACATGTACGAATTTCTTGAGCGCTTCATTAAGGCTGCCCTGCCGCGCATTCGCGATTTCCGCGGCGTGTCACCGCGCTGCTTCGACAAGAACGGCAATTACACGCTCGGGATTTCCGACCAGTCGATTTTTCCCGAAGTCGAACTCGACAAAATCAAGCGGAACATTGGATTTGATGTTACAATTGTCACCACGGCGCGAACGGACGAGGAAGCTAAATCACTGTTGAGCGAAATGGGCATGCCGTTCAGCGACCGGGCAAAGAAGCCCGCCGCGCCAGCCGCCTGATTTTTATGAGCACTGTTACAGACCCTATTGCTGATTTTCTGACGCGCGTCCGCAACGGCACGAGTGCGCAAAAGCAGGAGGTGCTAATTCCGTACTCGAAAATCAAAGCCGAAATTGCACGGATCTTCAAAGAGGAAGGTTACATCTCGGATTATTCGGTCGACACGAGCGGCGCGCATCCGCGAATCAAAGTCGTCAACAAACTTGCGGATCGATCAAGCGCGATTGCAGGACTGAAGCGGGTCAGTCGCCCCGGTTTGCGTCGTTACGTTGGCGCGGATGAAATCCCGCGGGTGCTGGGTGGAATGGGTCTGGCGATTCTTTCCACTTCGCGAGGCATTTTGTCGGGACGCGAAGCAAGAAAGCAAAAGGTCGGTGGCGAACTGCTGGCTTACGTCTGGTAACGATTTACGGAATCAAAAGCTCATGTCACGAATCGGAAATAAAGCAGTCGAGATTCCCGACAAGGTTAAGGTGAACGTCGGCGACGGCGGACAGGTGTCGGTAGAAGGGCCGAAGGGGAAACTGCAGTGGACGCTTCCCCGCGAAATCAGCGCAAGTGTACAAGACAACCGCGTATCGGTAGTGCGCGAAGCGGAAACGCGTAGCGCAAAAGCGTTGCACGGACTTTCGCGCAGTCTCGTATACAACATGGTTCAGGGAGTCAGCGAAGGTTTCACCAAACAACTGGAGATCGAAGGCGTCGGTTTCAGAGCGGCCGTCCAGGGTTCGAACCTTAACTTGAGCTTGGGCTTCTCGCATCCAGTGGCATTTGCGATCCCGAAAGACATCAAGATTACCGTGGCCGATAACACCAAAATCACCATCCAGGGCGTCGATAAAAAATTAGTGGGCCAGGTTGCAGCCGATATCCGAGGTTTTTATCCGCCGGAACCTTACAAGGGCAAAGGTGTTCGCTACGCGGGCGAGCAGATTCGTCGCAAAGAAGGCAAGACAGTTCAATAAGATGGCGACGTTTCGTAAGGCAGCGCAGCAGCGCATTCATCGAAGGATTAGGAAAAGAGTCGCAGGCACCGCGGAACGGCCGCGCCTGGCAGTCCATTTTTCCGGGAAACATGTTTATGCGCAGGTCATCGACGACGATGCGGGACGCACCATCGCTGCTGCATCGACTGCTGAGCGTTCTTTACTTGGCGAAAACAAAGCGCATGCAAATCAGCGTGCTGCGGAACTAGTTGGCAAAGCCATCGCGGAACGCTCACTTGCGAAGAAGCTCGACCGCGTTGTTTTTGATCGCGGCGGGTTTCTTTACCACGGAAAAATGAAGGCACTCGCCGATGCGGCGCGCGCGGGCGGTTTAAAGTTTTAATCATGAATCAGAGAACCTCAGGAAGACGACCAGACCGCAGGCAAGAAAAGGCATCGACGGCAAAGGGTGACACGAGTGAAAAAGTCGTGTTTATAAATCGCTGCGCGAAAGTCGTGAAGGGCGGCCGGCGTTTCAGCTTCAGCGCCTTGATTGTTGCGGGCGACCACGATGGACGGGTGGGATACGGCTTTGGCAAAGCCAACGAAGTTTCCGAGGCTATTCGAAAAGCCTCTGAGGCGGCACGCAAAGGGATGGAAAAAGTTTCACTGAACGAAAACACGATTCCGCACGAAGTGCTCGGGGAGTTTGACGGTGCGCGCGTGCTGCTGCGTCCTGCATCGCCCGGAACCGGGATCATCGCTGGCGGCGGGGTGCGAGCCGTTGCGGAGGCGGCCGGCATTCGGGACGTGCTCGCGAAATCGCTCGGGTCAAGCAATCACGCCAACGTAGTGAAGGCGACAATCGCCGCATTGCGATCGCTTCGGCGCAAGGATCAAATTTTCAAACTGCGTGGGATTTCCTCCCGCGATGGAAAAGGTGAGTCACATGATGCGGCTCCATAATTTTCGGCCGCGTCCCGGCTCGCGTCACCGCGTTAAGCGGCTTGGTTGCGGTGAAAGCTCAGGGCACGGGAAAACCAGCGGGAAGGGGCACAAAGGCCAAAAGGCACGCTCGGGTGGAAGCATCCGCCTCGGCTTCGAAGGCGGGCAAATGCCTCTGATTCGGCGATTGCCGAAACGTGGATTTAATAACGCAGCGTTTCACAAGCATTACGCTGTTGTGAACGTGAGTGACCTCAATGCATTTGAGGCCGGCACGGTTGTAAATGAACAGCTTTTGCGCAAATCGAATCTCATCCGTGGTCATTTTGTCGGCATCAAAATCCTCGGCGACGGCGAACTGAAGCACGACCTCAAAGTGGAAGTCGACAAAATCAGTACGGGGGCGCGCGAAAAAATTGAAAAGGCCGGTGGAACCGTCACGCTGCGTGAAGCGCGCAGCGTTAAAAAAAGCGAGGCTGAGGTTGCTTCGTCGGAAGGGGAGCTGGACACCGCGGTCGCTACAGTTAAGCCGCGGGTTAAGAAAACGAAATCGCGCAAGAAGAAGAGCGAATGATTTCGGCGTTTTTAAATAGCGTCAAGATACCAGAGTTGCGCCGGCGCATTTTGTTTACGCTGGCCGTAATTGTGGTTGTGCGATTGGGGGCTGCGATCACGACACCGGGTGTGAATCAGGGCGTTTTGCAAGAATGGTTTCGCACTTCGCTTAGCCAGCGCACCGGAGGCGGTCTAGCCGCGCTGTTTAATTTGTTTAGCGGCGGCGCCCTGGAAAACTGCGCTATCTTTTCCCTCGGGATCATGCCGTACATCAGCGCGTCAATCATGATGCAGCTGCTGACTGCAGTGATTCCGCAACTCGGCAGACTGGCGCGCGAAGACGGCGGCCGTCAGAAGATCATGCAGTTGACGCGCTATACGACGCTAGTGCTGTGCATTTTCCAGGGTTACTTGCTGGCACTTTCTTTTCAGCACCCGGAGTCGTATCACACGATGCTGCCCGGAATTACTGACACAATCAGGCAACTTGGGGTTCCATTGGTGGACGATCTTGGTTGGAAATTCCGAATCGTCACGGTGCTCTCCCTAACGACCGGCACGTTAGTTTTGATGTGGTTGGGCGATCAGATCACCGAGCGTGGTATCGGCAACGGTATCTCTCTCATCATCACGATAGGAATTGTTGCGCGGCTACCCGCTGCGCTGGTGCAGGCTTGGAAGACTTTTGTTCCATCGGGGCAGGGAGCGAGTCAGGTGAACCCGATGGTGCTGGTGCTGCTCGTGGTGGTTCTCATCTTTGTGATCGCCGCAGTGATCGCGATTACGCAAGGCGTCCGTAAAATCACTGTGCAGTACGCGAAACGCGTGGTCGGGCGGAAAATGTACGGCGGCCAAACGCAATACATGCCTTTGAAAGTAAACTATGCGGGCGTGATGCCGATCATCTTTGCGTGGGCTCTGCTCTTGTTCCCTGCGACGATCGTGAGCTACGGCTTCAAGAACAGTCCCACAGCGAATCGCATTGCTGCAGCGCTTTCGACCGGGTGGCCGCATTATCTCGCTCTTGCCGCAATGATTTTCTTCTTCAGTTACTTCTGGGTCGCCACGCAATTTCAACCAACCCAAATCGCGGATGACCTGAAAAAATACGGAGGTTACATCCCCGGAGTCCGACCGGGAAAACCGACGGCCGACTTCCTCGATTACACCATGACGCGTCTGACTTTCGCGGGCGCAATCTTTTTGACACTGATTGCGGTGTTTCCAAGTCTGCTCAGCCAATGGTTGAATGTGCCGGTGATCACCGCTCAATTCTTCGGCGGCACAAGCTTGTTGATCATCGTAGGCGTCATGCTCGATACGATGCGTCAAGTTGAGACGCACCTGATTCAGCGGCACTACGACGGATTTTTGCGCAAGGGCCGAATCCGAGGGCGGTCGTTTGATCGCGCTGCATACGCGCGGGGCGAAGCCGTGGGCAGTGGCACACTCATCTGGTTTGGTGTGGGTATCGCTGTGCTTGTGATTGCCGGGGTCGCGATTTTTCTGTATGGGCGATAGGTGAAAAGGCGGCTTGTTCTTCTCGGCCCGCCCGGTTCCGGTAAAGGAACCCAGGCGGAAATGATTACGCGGCACTTCGGAATTCCCGTGACTTCGCCCGGCGCGATTCTGCGGCGTGAACGCGATCTGGGGACACCGCTTGGGCAGGAAACTGCTGAAGCGCTGCGAAGCGGCGGATTGGTCTCGGACAAGATCATCATCGAACTAATCGAGGACTGGTTGCGCTTGCATGGCGGTCACGGATTCGTCTTTGACGGATTTCCCCGGACATTACCGCAGGCTGAAAGTTTGATGTCGATGTTGACGAAGTTACGCACAGCGTTGGATCTGGCGATCTGGCTGGAAGTATCGGAAGAGACTGTGCGCGACCGCATCACCGGTCGGCTGCAATGCGGAGAGTGCGGTTTTACGACGAGTTCGTCCAGCGCTCAGTTCGCTAATCGTCCCGTGTGTCCGTATTGCGACGGTAGATTGGAGCGCCGCAACGACGATGATCTGGGCGTGTTACAAACACGTTTGCAAGAGTTCCACACGAAGACGGAACCGCTGGGAGCCTTCTACAAAAAGGTGTCGATCCTGCATCGGATTGATGCTAGCCGCGATCGGGATGCCGTTTTTGTCGACATCTCGAGATTGATTGAGAACAAGCCGGCGAAATGATTCCGATTAAGAACGCGAAGGAAGTAGAGAAAATGCGGCAGGCGTGCCGCACTGCCAGCGACATACTCGACCGTGTCAGCGATCTGATTCGCCCTGGAATTACAACCAAGGAAGTGGATCAGGCAGCTGCGGATTTCATGAGTGAAGCGGGTGTTAAGAGCGCTTTTCTGGGTTATCGGCTGGGGCATCGCGTCTTTCCCGGGAACATTTGCATCTCTCTTAACGACGAAGTGGTCCACGGTATTGGCAGCCAGCGCCGCATTCAGTATGGCGACGTGGTGAAGCTCGACATCGGCATTATTCAGGATGGTTGGATCGGCGATAACGCCACGACTGTTCCCGTAGGAATCATCGACGAGCGCACGGACGAGTTACTACGTGCGACCGAAAACGCGCTCGCGCGCGCAATCAGCGTTGCCCATGAAAGTCGACGCGTGGGGGACATCTGCGCCGAAATTGAGGATGAAGCGCGCCGATGTGGTTTTTCGGTGGTGCGCGAATTTGTTGGGCACGGCGTTGGGCGCAAAATGCATGAGGAACCTCAAATCCCCAATTACGGCAAACGCGGCAGCGGACCAAAATTGAAAGCGGGGATGACGCTCGCGATTGAGCCGATGATTAACATCGGCACGTCCGATGTCCGATTGCTCGACGATGGGTGGACCGTATGCACGGCGGATAGCCTGCCGTCGGCGCACTTCGAGCACACGGTTCTGATTACGAAGGACGACCCCGAAATTTTGACATGGCGCGCAAAGACGCAATTGAGGTAGAGGGCACCGTCGTCGAATTGCTACCTAATACCATGTTCCGGGTCGACATTCCGGGTGGCCGTCGCGTCCTTGCACATATCTCCGGCAATATGCGTCTGCATTTCATTCGGATCTTGCCAGGAGACAAAGTTATGCTAGAGGTTTCACCCTACGATTTGTCGAAAGGGCGAATTATTTATCGCCAAAGATGACAACCCGGCGTGCGGCCGTGGTTTTCGATTTCGCGAATTATGAAAGTACGACCATCAGTAAAAAGACTTTGTGCCAGTTGCAGGATCGTGAAGCGCAAGAACGTTGTGCGCGTGATTTGCAAAAACCCGCGGCACAAGCAACGCCAGGGCTGATTGCTGTAGTCGTGAAGTATTGATTTATGCCAAGATTACTCGGAGTTGAAATTCCAGCAGACAAACGCGTCGAGGTATCTTTGACGTATATCTACGGAATCGGTTTTAGCACTGCGAGACGCATTCTCGAGCAGACGAATATCGACCCAAACATCCGTGCGAAAGATCTTACGCCGCAGCAGTTGAATGAGATCATTCACGCGATCACAAATAACAAGCTCAAGATCGAGGGCGATCTCCGCCGCGACGTACAAGGCAATTTGAAACGTCTGCAGGCGATCAATTCTTATCGCGGCATCCGTCACCGCAAAGGTTTGCCCGTGCGCGGTCAACGCACTTCAACAAACGCGCGGACGCGTAAAGGGCCCCGCAAAACGGTCGGCGTAATTCGCAATCCGGACGCCAAAGCCGGCAAAGTTTAAGGATTGACTCATATGGCTGAAGAAACGAATCCCCCAAATCCGGACGAAACGAAAACGCAAGGCGAAGCCGGTGAGAATCAACCGGTCCCCCAAGAGGCAGCTCCAAAAGCCGAAGCCGCCAATGAGGAAGCTCCGAAAGCCGAGGGCGCCAAAGAAGCTCCGAAAACCGAGGCGGCCAAAGAGGCTTCAAAAGACTCAACGCCCAAACGGCCGGCGGCAAAGAAGACGGCTAAGCCAAAGAAAGAACAGGCAGCGCCTGCAGCAGGAGCGACCGAAAATCTTTCCCTCTCAACCGAAGAAGTTGACAAGCCGAAGATCGTCAAAGCCAAAGGGAGCAAGAACGTTCATTCAGGGGTTGCGCATGTGCTCGCAACGTTCAACAACACGGTCGTGACGATCACTGATCTGAAAGGCAACGTGATCGGATGGTCGAGTGCCGGCAAGGTTGGCTTCAAAGGTTCGCGCAAAAGCACCGCCTATGCGGCCCAAATGGTGGCTCAGGATGCCTCGCGCCAGGCAATGGGCCATGGACTCAAAGAAGTGGAAGTGTTGGTCAAAGGACCGGGAGCAGGACGCGAATCCGCCGTGCGCGCTTTGCAGGCGATCGGGCTCGACCTTACGGTGATCCGCGACGTTACACCGGTGCCGCATAACGGTTGTCGTCCGCCAAAGCAGCGCCGGGTCTGATACCACCGACTATCAACTCTCAACTATAAACTTTCCGAAATGGCCAGATATACAGGACCAAAAACAAAAGTAAGCCGGCGTTACGGCGTGCCGCTCTTCGGGCCGTCGAAAGCATTGGAGCGCAAGAATTATCCGCCTGGCATACACGGCCCGCGAGGCTCCCGGCGCAAGCAATCGGATTACGCAATTGCGCTCGGCGAAAAACAGAAGCTGCGCTACCAGTACGGACTGCTTGAAAAACAGTTCCGGCGCATTTTCCAGCGAGCGTTGCGCAAGCGTGGTGTAACTGGTGAAACGCTTCTCCAGTTGTTGGAAACGCGACTCGATAATGTTGTTTTTCGCCTTGGGTTTGCGAACACTCGCAGCGCCGCGCGCCAGCTCGTGTCGCATGGGCATGTGCTCGTGAACGGACGCCGCGTGAACGTTGCTTCCTACAATGTGAAAGCAGGCGACGAAATTACGATCAAGGACAAACCGAAATCGCGGCAACTCGCGCTGCGCAACCTTGATCTCACCCAGATTGCTCCCGTGCCGGACTGGCTAACAGTCGATCGCGACGGTCTCAGCGGCAAAGTCGCGCGTATCCCGTCCCGGGAAGAAATGCAGCCGATTGTCAACGAACAGCTAGTCGTCGAGCTGTATTCACGGTAAAACCGCCCCGCGATGTGCTCCTTTTATCCGGAGCGTCTGCAGGATAAAAGCCGAGTTAGACGAAAATTTTCGTCTAATTCTCGTTAGATGGTGAGGCGGGGATCATAGTTAGCGCGCTTTGCTGCCTGATTTCATGCTCTCGGCTCTCATCCGACGAAAAAGAAACTTGTCGGCTCATGGGATCTTCAGGCGTCGCCGAACTCACATACGACATTCACATTCGAGCCGAATCACACGCATTGGGTCGTTGTCTTTTTGCGCGATGATTCTTAGCACGCCGTAGTGTTGCAAAGGCGGCTGCCTGCCTCGTCGAACGCGCATCTTGCCTTGTCGCTGATGAGCAGGCTGAGAAGCCTGAGTTACCTCTGCAGCTCTCCGCTTCCGAGAAATCCGTGGTCAAAAACCTCTTCCTGGCTGCTTCGGCGTTTTCCGGTGACTCGCAGACAAGATTGTCTGCGTCACGCCGCTACAACTCTTCGAGGAATTCCAGCGCTTTGTCGTAGCTGCGACGCCGAAGGTAATGAGCCAGCCGCGGATCGATCGGCCGTGGAAGTGCCGCTTGCAATTTGTCGATCTTTTCCGAGACCACGCGCAATCGATCGATGTGTTTTGCCTCATCACGGCGGCTTTCCTCATCCCGAATCACTGCGATACGTTCCCGCAAAGCTTCTTTGAGATTGGCAATCGCGTTCTCCATCGGACTTAGAACCACGGATTACACGGCTGACAGGGATAGAAAAATAACCGGCAAAAGATTCTGGTTGTCTTTATTCATCCATGAGATCCGTGGTTAACAATTCTTTCCGGAACAAGCGCTCGGCTCAGCGACGAGCCTCGGCCAGCAGTTGGCGTTTCGCTTCGAGCCAATCGGACTCATTGTCGCCGGGCAAAGCAAATCTGCGGCGGCGTTCGGAAATGAAATAGGCTCGAAGGCGAACGGCGTCCTCTGAAGGCTCCTCCGGCTTGGGCGTCACGCTCGCCGGTGGAGATGCTGAAATGTGGGCAGTTTGCTCACTCAAGTCCTTTGTCCCGCTCGGCTTGCGCGGCTTTCTCGTGGTGGCTACACGCGGTGGCGTTTGGCGTTTGTCGGTTTTTTTCGTTGCAGCCGGCGCGGCTGAGTTTGGCGAGGGTTGATTTACGGCTTCGGCAGTTTTCTTTTTCTTTGGCACAGGTGTTCAGTGGTTAAATGATTTCAACTCGTTATCGTTCATCGGCTCGTTCGCAAGTGCTTTCTCGCCCTCTTTACAAGATCGGGTAAATTGCGGGAGACATGAAGCAATTCGTTCTCCGCTGGACTGCGACGACGATTGCAGTGATGGCCGCGTCGTCCATCATCCGCGGAATTCATTACGACACTATCGCGGCTCTCATCGGGGCGTCACTTTTGCTGGGTATTCTCAACGCTTTTGTGCGGCCGATTCTGTTGATCCTCAGCGCGCCGGTCATTCTGCTCACGCTCGGCTTGTTCATTCTGGTTTTAAACGGACTCTTGCTGCTTCTAGTACCCACTGTCGTTGCAGGATTTCATGTAGACAGCTTCTGGAGCGCATTCTGGGGCGCGATCGTGATCAGCTTCGTGAGCTGGGTCTTGAGCGCATTTTTTCGCGGGAGCGATGGACGCGTGCATGTGTTGACCCATCATACCGAGACGCGCCGCGTCCGAGGTCGAGTCCTTGAAGACGAGGAACCGCGGTAAGATTGGATTTTGCGGATTAATCGAGATATTTGCTAAGCCGGGAACGGAGCTCAGTCCGCGCGCGAAAAAGTACGCTTTTTACCGCCGGCACCGAGAGATCAAGTACCTCGGCGATTTGCTCGTAGCTCAACTGCTGGTATCTGCGCAGCACGAGCGCCATGCGTTGGGTTTCCGGGAGCCGCTGAATCGCTTCCTCAATTGCCTGCTGTAGCTCCGCTTCCAAAAGCGATGCGTCCGGGGCGAGGTTGGTCTCATCCTTCAAAGGCGGATCCTCCGCGCCTGGCTCTGATTGCAGGTGGACATGAGGGCGACGCTTGGTGCGGCGCATCTCATTAAACACCAGATTACGTGTAATTTTCAACAGCCAGGTCGTAAACTTGGCGCGTGGAACATACCGGCGCGCGCTTTTCCAAACCCGGATAAATACCTGCTGCGCGATGTCTTCCACGTCAGAACTGCTGCCGAGCATGCGGGCGACCGTGCCCGCCACCAGCGTTTGATGCTTCTCGATGAGCTGCTCCAACGCCCGAGTATCGCCGCGGCCGACCAACTCCATCAGCCGCACATCATCGGCATCTTCTTCCGATCTGCCCTGGTTTCCTCGATCGTTTTGAGACATCGTGATTTAGACGTTGGAACGCGGCAAAACTTGCCAAAAAATGCGGCTCGGTCGTCCACAATCCTCGTGGCCATCGTTTTTGTTGCAACCCGCTAACCCTCTGTGCATGCTTCACGCGCGATTAACCAGAGTCTGCCGATGAACTACCAGCTCATTCCAAAAGAACTCCGACCGATCGCTGAGAAGGTCGAGGCGCAGCAGCGGATTTCCGAAGGCGATGCGCTGACGCTTTATGGAACAAATGATCTTAACGCCCTCGGAATAATCGCCAACGTGGTGCGTGAGCGAAAGAACGGCAATTCCGCAACTTATATCCACAATCGGTATATCAACTACTCAAACATCTGCATCTTATCCTGCCAGTTCTGCGCGTTTGCCGCCAAGAAGCGCGACGCCCACGCATTCGAATACGCAATTGACGAAATTGTTCAGGCGGTGACAGATGCGCTCCCCCTCGGCGTCACCGAGGTGCACATGGTTGGCGGATTGCATCCCACCTTGAAAAAAGAGTGGTATCTCGATCTCTTGAAAAGACTGCGCGCTCTCGATCCCCAGCTGCATATAAAAGCATTCACAGCGATCGAGGTCCGCCATTTGGCTCAGCGAGTTTTCAAGATGCCGATTCGCGATACGCTGGAAATTCTTCGTGACGCCGGGCTTGGTTCGATCACCGGTGGTGGCGCTGAGATTTTCGATCCGATCGTGCGCGATCAAATCTGTCGCGGCAAGGAAACCGCCGACGAGTGGCTCGATGTCCATCGAACCTGGCATTCGATGGGTGGCCGCAGCACATGCACGATGCTTTACGGACACATCGAGACGCTTGCTCATCGGACTGATCACCTGCGGCAACTGCGGCAACTCCAGGATGAGACCCGCGGGTTCACTGGGTTTGTTCCTTTTGCGTTTGAGCCGACGCAATCCCATAACCTCCTTGCCGACATCAAGCGCGCCTCCGCGTTTGAGCAACTGCGAAATCTCGCGGTGAGCCGTATTTACCTCGACAACATCGACCATCTGACGGCGTATTGGGTCAGCCTTGGTTTACCTCTCGCGCAGGTCTCGCTCAGCTACGGTGTGGACGATCTCCACGGAACAATCCTGGAGGAAAAAATTTTCCATATGGCCGGCGCCACCACGCCGCAACAGCAAACGATCGCCGCGCTTGAACACGCCATTCGCGAAGCCGGTCGCGACCCTGTCCAGCGTGACAGTCATTACCGGCATATTTTGCCGGGTTCAACCGACGAGAAACGGACGGAACCAGCGCCTGCGGAACTTGCCTGCGCGTAAATAATCGCGCCCGAATTGTAGGGCGTCTGTGTCAGACGCCTGATTGTCCTGGCGTTTCACAGAAACGCTCTACAAATATTCTTTACGTTGAAATCCGTCCACATCGGTTGCGTTAAATATTTAAACGCTCGTCCGCTTATCCGCGGCTGGCCGGGCAATGTGGAGTTCGATCATCCGTCCACTTTGTGTCAGCGACTCGCGAAAGGCCAGCTCGAGGTCGCGCTTGTTTCCAGTTTCGAATTTCTGCGCAACCCGATCTATCGGATCGTTGACGACGTTTCCATTTCATCCGACGGACCGGTTTACAGTGTAGTAGTCGCGCACCGTGGCGAATTCTCGAACATCGAGGAAATCGAACTTGATCCGGCATCTGAAACTGCGGTCAATCTCTTGCGTTGTCTTCTAGCAGAGCTTGGATTGACGCCTCGCTTCACCAGCCCTGCTTCGGAGAGTACAGGATCATCTCGCGCGCGCCTCGTCATCGGCGATCAAGCAATTAGCTTTCGGCAGCACCACGCCGATGCATTTCAATTCTGGGATCTTGGTGAGCAATGGAAGAAACTTACCGGGCTTCCGTTTGTTTACGCGCTCTGGCTGATTCGGCCCGAGGTCCCAGATGCAAAGTCCATCGCTCAACGCCTACGCGGATTACGAGATCAAAATCTTGCCGACATCCAAGTCATCGCGTCAGACGCTGTGGCAGACGCCGCTGGTAAGAAACAGGAAATCACGCAGGAATTTCTCGATCGTTACTACAACGAGCATCTTCGATTCGGCCTTGGAACTCGAGAGAAGCAAGGGTTGCAGACTTTTGCAGATGTTTGCTCGAAACACGGAGTGCTGCCAAAGCGAGCGCGCGAGTTTAGCCTCGTGTAAGAAATTGCTTCGTAATCGCGCGAACCGTTCCGCGATCCGATGTCGGGAATCAACCCTTCGCATCGGTTAAACCGAAGTCGACGTCATGAAGCTGCCAGCCTGAGCCTGTGAAATGGAACCGAAGCTTGATTCCATCACGATCGACGACAAAACTGCGCGGCCCCGTAAAGAACGCGTATTTCACTTTGGATAAGTTTTCGTTTTGGCCGAGTTGGAAATGGAACTCTCGCGGGGCTTTCAGGTTCTTCAACGCTCCGGGATTTGCGAGCAACGCCGCGATTCCCTCAGGTGTCACGTAAGCATCAATGATGGCGTCGATGAGCGTTGGTCCGAGGTTGCTCCAACGCTTGTGACTGCTCGTCCGGTTTGCGAAACGCGCCACCAGTTGCTTTTTCAGCGAAGCGCGGACCGCCGGAAAATCAACGCGCTTACTTATCGCTGCGGCGTCGCTTGATTGAAGGGCCGTCGTGAATCGCCAAAACGAAAAGTAGGGCGACGCGCCGTAAACCAGCAGAACGACAACGCAAATGATCACCAGCCAGCGAGTGAGTTTCATTTCGAGTGCAATTAGTTATGAGGTTCGACCTGTTGTTGGATATGGTGCACCATCGCTACCGCAGCAATCAGAACGATGGCCGCGATTACCTGATGCGGGTGGAGACCGGCATGGAAGAAACCCCAGGTGATGCAGACTGCGGCGAGCGTTTGCATCATTTCGAAGTAACCGGCTGTGGATGCGCGGGTGAGATGCAGTCCTTGAAAATAAATCAGAAGCGGAACCCCGCCTGAGATCGACGCGAGGAAAAGCAACAACACGATGGCCTTCATTGGATGCGCTTGCGCGGCCTCGGGCCAGAGCGCCGCGCCGTTCAGTTTTCCGTAGGCCAAAAGAATAAGCGTCATGCAAGCGAGTCCAATCACGATGCGCAAACTGGCGGCGAGTCGCAGTGACATCCCAACCATCACACCCCGTCCGGCGACCGTGGAAAGACCCCAAAACAACGCGCAGATCAGCGCGTACCCTGTGCCCACGTTCAGGCCCGCGCGCTCAAATGAAACTCCGATCTGAGTCGGATACGCAACCGACACAAACACGCCTGCGACAATTGCGATGCCAGCGTAAAGGAAGAACTGGCGACCAAGGCGATCACCGAAAAGGAAAAACGCGCCGAGCGTTGAGATAACAGGCTGAACATTCAGGACGACGTTCACCACCGTCGGGTTGCCGTACTTCAACGCCAGCGTGAAAAAGACCGTGCCCACCGCGGAACCCGCAAACCCCGAGAAAATCAAAAAGCCCCATGTGCGTCCCCGCACTCTAGGAATTTCGCCCAATCGCGAGATCAGGATCGGCAGAAACACGATCAGGATAAAAACATGTTCCCAAAAAACGATTACCTTTGCGTCGAACAATTCGTTCAACGGGATGCGCCACGCGCTCTCTGTTCCCCACAGCGCAGCACCGAGACCAACCAACCACGGGCCGTACGTTGCTGTACGTGTTTTGGGGTTTTGCATCGGACTGCGTGTAACGCTCGTGAATCGTTGCGTCAACGGAATGAATCCCCGATCAAAATCGATGCGAGGATGCATCGCACTTCAAAACACTTGGGTGCGAAATGAATAACGAGCTCGAATCACTTTGCGACCGCTTTAGGAGTGCGTCCTCGCGCCGTTTTGATCACGAGAGTCCCACAAAACAATCAAACAAACATTGACGCCACAATTTATGGTGTGCTAAGTAACCTCACACACTATGCGTTGCCCCAAATGCGGGTCGCGTGACGATAAAGTCATCGATTCCCGTCAATCGCGCGACGGTTCCAGCATCCGTCGTCGCCGTCAGTGTCTAAAGTGCAAATACCGTTACACAACCTATGAGGAGATCGAGCGTTCGGACCTGCGCGTGATAAAAACCAATAGAACGCATGAGCCGTTCGACCGTCGCAAACTTGCTGGCAGCATTGCCAAAGCCTTCGAGAAGCGTTCCACAAGTTTGCTTACATTGGAGGACATGGTGGACGAGATCGTGCACGAACTCGAGACCAGCGGACGCGAAGTTCCCTCGTCACTGATCGGCGCGCGAGTACTCGAGAAACTGCGCGGGATCGATGAAGTCGCTTACTTGCGTTACGCGTCGGTTTACCAGCGCTTTCAGGACGTCGACCAATTCGTGGATGCGATCCACACGTTGGGACGCCGAATAAAACCAAATGCGCTTCAGCGGGAATTGTTTCCTCCTGAGACAACGAAAGAGAATGCGAACATTGCCCGTCGTTCGCGAGAGGGCGCAATCAAAAATCATGGTCGCGTTTAAGGAAGAATTTCCATATCTCAGGACGACCTCGGGACAACTCTTCGAGTTCAACCGTGATTGGCTTCACGCGGCGCTCACGCGGGCCGCTGACGAGGCGGGTTACCCCGGCTGGTGGCTCACCGAACACGTGACCGAAAGCATTGCCTTTTATCTGCACCTTCGAAATGACGAAAACGTCGTCGCTTTCAATCAGCTGTCGCAAACGGTGCGCGACGTGTTAGAGGCGATTGGCTACAAGGAGATTTGTCGGCACTTTACGCCCGCACCGCCGCCCGTTTCAATTTCGTTGGTCGAAATTGCTTATTGTGCCGGTGCTGGCTACGAGCTTGCATTTTTCGGTCTGTTGGAAAAGCGCATCGACGCCTTGATCGCAGCCGGCGCTGATAACCTTCGCCTTTCGTCGCTGCAATTTTGTGTGAAGCACCTGCGCGGCACGAAAACGTGGACGCGCGCCTGTGACGCATTGCGCGAAGAAATTGTCTGCTTCATTCGCGAAAAGCTGGCGTTAGCTACCGATCGGACGCGGCTTGATTGTTCGTTACGCTAATGAAACGCTAGGGCTAATGACGGTTTTCGAAAAAATTATATCCCGCCAAATCCCGGCTAAAATCATTTGGGAAGATGAGGACGCGGTTGCGTTTCACGACGTGGATCCCCAAGCGCCAGTGCATGTCCTGATCGTGCCAAAGAAGGCGGTTCCCCGTCTTGCGGAGGCGACCGACGCGGACGCTGCGCTGCTCGGCAAATTGCTTCTGGTCGCGCGCAACGTGGCGAAGGAGTTGGAGCTTTCCAGTGGGTACCGAGTCGTGATCAACTGCGGACCTGATGCGGGTGAAAGCGTGCCGCATCTGCATGTGCATTTACTGGGGAAACGCGCGCTGGCATGGCCGCCAGGATAAGGTAACGCAAGCGTCCATGCTTGCCCGTGGCGGCTCTTTACTCTTGCACGAGGGCCCAATTGATTCCGATGATGCGCTTTTCGGCAAAGCGCTTTAGAGATTTTGGAAAGACTAGATATCGCGCTTCTCTACTTTCCTTAAAGCCGACTATCCCGAAATCGATTCCACTTTCGCTCTTCAGGATTGTCATCACACGGGCTTTTTTTATTTGCGCTTGGAGATGTCGGTCGGCGGAGGGCTTCTGCCACAGGGTGTAAACCTGCGGACTACCGCAGTTTTCGATTATCTGGGAGAAGCGCGCTGTTTTGATCTTGAGAAGTTTCATTGCGAGTCACTGGATCGGTGCAGGCAGAGCGACGCCGGTTACCAAAAAGAAGCCCGCCAGAGAACTACGGCAAGGAGGATCAAACTACCGTTGCTGCATTCCTGCCCTGGCGGGATTTGTAAGTCCTCAATCCATAGCCCCTGACGGAGGGGAAATTTCCTCGCATCAGAAAGATGCGCAACTCAAAAACGCATTGCCATGTCAGTGCTATTGTGTGCGACTGTAGGCAAACGCATCAGCGTATTGACAGTGCGTTGTGCTTCTGTTTGCATCGAGAGCGTGAAATGGTTCGCGTTTCTCCTACTTGGTTTTGTTTTCGTTGCGGCGACGTCCTGCACGACGCTTGTCAATCGGCGTGATCTTTACAGCCCTGAGCCTTCGCCTGATTCGTTGGAAGCGGCGCGGCAGTGGTACGGCGTCACGACTACGAGCACGACGACGACAATCCGAACACAAAGAGCAGCGGGAGACATCGCGCCGCCGGATTTTCGTTACTAGACCAAACAGAAGGCAGCCATTATCGCGGGGGCGAGCCGGCGTTGAGCACGCAAGAGACTTGCAGGCTCGGAGCCTGCGCGACGGATCCGACAATACCGGTTACGTCTTAGCCGAAAGGAAGATTCATTTTTATTCTCGCCACGTCTGTCCGGTCGACGCACGCTGCTTTGGCCAGCCGGCGCTTGCGCTTCGCGTTTTTCGTCGACATCAGATGGCGTCGCGAGGAACGCGTTCTCAAGACCTTTCCACGGGCAGTAATCTTGAAGCGTTTCGCCACTGCTTTTCGTGTTTTGCTGCGTGCAACGGACTTCGGCATACGGCGTGAAAGTTAATTCGACCAGGCGCAATGACAAACGCTTTGTTGTAGGACATCTGTGTTACACGCCGGAATAGCCTCGCTGGCGCGAGTAAGTCAAACGCCCTACAATTTCTCGGATGCAATCTTCCGCACGGAAACAGCCGCAGGTGATCATTGTCGGTGCGGGCTTTGGAGGCCTAGAGGCAGCGAAGAAACTTGCCTGCGAAGATGTGCGCCTGACACTAATCGACCGCACAAATTACCACCTGTTTCAGCCTTTACTCTACCAAGTGGCAACAGCAGCGCTCTCGCCCGCTGACATTGCCGCCCCGGTGCGCGCAATCTTGAGCAAATGCAAGAACGTCGAAGTCATCCTCGCCGAGGTGGAATCCGTCGATGTCGAAACTAGAAAAGTAAGAACGAAAGGCCGGGTGTTTGATTATGACTATCTCATTCTCGCCACCGGCGCGCGGCACTCCTACTTCGGACATGACGAGTGGGAAAAACTTGCACCGGGATTAAAAAGTCTTGAAGACGCGGTTGAGCTACGCCGACGGATCCTTTTAGCGTTCGAATACGCGGAACAAATTGAAGACGAAGCGGCGCGCAAGGCAGCGATGACGTTCGTTGTCATCGGCGGTGGCCCGACCGGTGTTGAAATGGCGGGTGCGATCGCCGAAATCTCGCGCTACACGCTCGCTAAAAATTTTCGCCACATCGATCCATCTCAGGCACGCGTGATCCTCATCGAAGGCGCTCCGCGCCTGCTCGCCGCGTATCCGCCGGACTTGTCCGAGAGCGCGAGAAAACAATTGCTCGAGCTCGGCGTAGAAGTGCGCACGGACGCACGCGCCACGAACATTACCGAGGAAGGTGTGCAGGTGGACGGCGAATTTATTCCGTGCCGCGTGAAAATCTGGGCGGCAGGCAACATAGCGTCGTTCGTCGGGAAAACGCTCAGTGTACCGGTTGACCGTGTTGGCCGGGTCATTGTGAATGACGACCTTAGTATTCCCGGGCATCCAGAAGTCCAGGTGGTCGGCGACCTGGCAAATTTTTCACATCAAACTGGAGAACCCTTGCCGGGGGTCTCGCCCGTGGCGATGCAACAGGGGCGCGACGCAGCTCGAAACATTTTGCGAATGATTCGTGGCGAAAAACCGAAGCCATTTCGCTACTTCGATAAGGGAAGTATGGCTACGATCGGCCGGAACAAGGCCGTTGCGGACCTAAAATTTTTTCATCTCAGCGGACTTCCCGCGTGGCTGACGTGGTTATTCGTGCACATCATCTTCCTTGTTGGGTTCCGCAATCGGCTGCTCGTGCTCCTTCAGTGGGCATGGGCGTATTTATCCTTTGATAAAGGTGCACGTTTGATCACGCGCAATTTTCAGTCGGAACACAGGCCGCCGGCGTGATGAACAATGTCATGTTGAGCGAAGCGAAACATCTCTGACTGTTTTTTTGTTCGCGTAGCAGCAATGGTTAAAACTTCTTCGCGTGTTTCCAAAATCAACGTTCTGGAAATCACCGTGCGCAATTTGCAGCGAAAAATCTCAGTCAAGGTTGCGGAACTCGAAGAGTTCGCGGGCAACGCCCTGCAGCATTCTTTGCAGTTGCACCCGCGAAAGCGAACTGAATTGCGCAAGCTGAACGAAATCTTCATTTGGTTGGTTTCAGATCGGCGGATGGCGCTTTTGCATCGGAAGTTTCTCGGGCAATCGGGGCCAACTGACGTGCTGACTTTTCAACACGGCGAAATTTTTATCAGTGTCGACACCGCACGACGCCAGGCACGCGCGTTTGAAAGTCCGCTCGTGCGCGAGCTAAAGCTTTACATCGTCCATGGACTTTTACATCTGCACGGTTTCGACGATCAGAACGCAAGTGAGACACACAAGATGAAAGCCGCTCAGGAGAGAATTCTCAGGATCTGTAGCGGCGCTCTGTGAGCGCCGAACCCATCGCACGGCCTGGACAAATCAGTGACCCTCGACCGTTGCTACAGGTTTGAACTGACAGCCGCGTATGTTAGCATTTTTTATGAGCGCTGAGCCACTTCCAACAGAAGTGGCCGTTCCTCCGATTCCCAGAATCCCGCGTCCAAAGAGCGCCGGACCGTCCACCATCGGCGCGCCGACAATTGAAAAAGAGCCGCGTGCGGAAGAGGCGCTTGATCTGCCGTGGCACGTGGTGGTCCACAATGACCCGGTAAATTTGATGAGCTACGTAACAATGGTGTTTCAGCGCGTCTTCGGTTATCCACGCGACAAAGCGGAGAAGCACATGTTAGAAGTGCATCAAAAAGGACGTTCGATTTTATGGAGCGGCATGCGCGAACGAGCCGAACTTTATGTGCAGCAACTGCACGGTTACCTTCTACTCGCCACAATTGAGAAGGTTTCCTAATCATGGAGATTTGCCGGCGCAAGAACCAGATCGAAATCTCCGAGCTTGACCCGTTTCTTGCCGAACTGCTTCGGCAGATTCCTGCAAGCGCCAACACGGAAGGTGCGCCTGCCGCCGAACAACGAATCTTCAGCCTCCCGATAAACGGTAAAGAGCCGGAAATGTGCGCCGAGTGGAAGATGTATGTTGAACCTGAATTGCGCCGTCTCTTTCAGACGGCGACTGAAACGGTGGGCGCCGATCTGGAACAACTAAATGGAAACGAACAAACCCTCGCAAACCGCACCCTGCGCATTCCGACCAAACATGCCGACGCATGGTTGAGCGCGCTGAATCAGGCCCGGCTCGTCATCACTGCAAAAAACAAGTTTACCGAGCTGGAACTAGGCGACCACCTCCGCTCACCGATAGGATCCCGCCGCGACCTCAGCTTGTTCCAGGTAAACTTCTACGGCTTTCTGCAGGAATTTATCCTCCGCGAACTGGACTGCTGAGGAGGGGCAGTAATCAAGGTTGCTTCTTGGCCTTTACCATGGCCATGAGGCGGTCTTTGATTGCGTCGGAAGATTTCGCCGGGCGCAGGCTCAACGCGAATGCTTCGTGCAATGCATAGCATTTGCTGATGAAGTCTTCGCCTTTTTTGCCGAATTTTTCCCGGGCTTCCTCGAACTCTTGGAGTTCTTCCGCCTCAAGCGCGCCGATCACGTAAAGTCGGGACTGATTTTGAAACTGCTCAAAGTTCATCTTTCAGGTCCTTAAGGCCGTCATATATTTTTTTCAGGCCCAATTCAAGCCGCGTCTTTACGGTCCCCAATGGTGTATTCGTTTTCGCTGCGATTTCGCGCTGGCTCATGCCTCTGAAAAATGCGAGGTCGATTGCCTGCTGCTGGGCCGGTGGCAGGCTGCTGATCACCTTGCGGATCAGCACGCGCGTGTCGCCTAACACAATTTCTTCTTCGGTTGCATTGTGTACCCATGCGTCTGGCTGCTGTTCCGTTTCATTTTGCAGGCGTTCCTCTGCGCGCGCGTAAGCCTGTTTCTTGCGCAGCCCGTCGATAGCCCTTCGCCGGGCGAGCGTCACCATCCAGCCGAGCGGTTTGCCCTTTTGCTCGGAGAAATTTTTGGCCTGGTTCCAGATCTCCATGAAAATCTCCTGCAAGAGATCGTCGGCCTCCGCCTCGTTGTGAATGACTCGCAGGATCAGCGCCTTCAGAATGCCGTTATAGCGGTCGTAGAGCTGAGACAGCGCATCGGCGTCGCCAGCCTGGATGCCCTTCATCAATTCGGAGTCGCTCGGCGCTCCGGGTTCAAGTGGTGGAGCGATCGTGTGCGCTCCCGCTCGCGAATGTGCCATTCGGCCACGTTTCTTGCCTCTGGGCGAAGAAGTTAGTTCAGGACTTTCCATGCGTAAAAACTGCCGTCAACAAAGGACCGAGTACTGCAACGGTAATCGAGTGTGTTAACCTTAACGGACGCATTGGTTTCGAAAATGCAAAATCGATTCAATTGCGCTGCACGTTTCGTGCGTCAAGAGTTAATCCATGGCACAGGGGGATATTAACACAACCGTCGATCCGCTTTGGTTCAAGGACGCTATCATCTACGAGCTGCACGTTAAAACATTTTGCGACAGTGATGGCGACGGCATGGGCGATTTTCGCGGGCTCATCGAGAAGCTGGATTATCTGCAGGAACTTGGCGTCACGGCGATCTGGTTGCTGCCGTTTTATCCATCTCCGATGCGCGACGATGGCTACGACATTGCCGATTATTTTGATGTAAATCCGAATTTCGGCACGCTCGACGATTTCCGGGCCTTTCTCGGTGCCGCGCATGACCGGAATCTGCGCGTAATTACCGAACTGGTGATCAATCACACGTCCGATCAAAATCCGTGGTTCCAAAAATCGCGACGCGCAGTTGCACGCCATGGCCGTTTAGGCCCGGGAAATGACCGCGGCAGCGCAAAAACGAACGGCGTAGCCGAAGCCGGCTACAGCGATGAAGACCTCGCTTACAAGGATTTTTATGTCTGGAGCGAAACTCCGGAAAAATACAAGGACGCCCGAATCATTTTTAAAGACTTCGAGACATCCAACTGGGCATGGGACCCATTGGCGAAGGCCTACTACTGGCATCGCTTTTATTCGCATCAGCCGGACCTGAATTTCGATAACCCAGCCGTGCACGATGCCGTGAAGAAGGTCTGCGATTTCTGGCTGTCGATGGGTGTGGACGGACTTCGGCTCGATGCCATCCCGTATCTTTACGAACGGGAAGACACGAACTGCGAGAATCTTCCCGAGACACACAAGTATCTTCAGGAACTTCGCGCTCACGTGGACGCGAAATTCCCGAATCGAATGCTGCTTTCAGAGGCCAATCAGTGGCCCGAGGACGCGGCGGCATATTTTGGAAAGGGCGACGAAGCGCACATGAATTTTCATTTCCCGCTTATGCCGCGCATGTTCATGGCGCTCCAGATGGAGGACCGGTTTCCCATTATCGACATCATGGAGCAGACGCCGGCGATCCCGGAGAATTGTCAGTGGGCGATGTTTCTGCGCAACCACGATGAGCTCACGCTGGAAATGGTGACCGACGAGGAGCGCGACTATATGTATCGAGTCTACGCGACCGATCCGCACGCGCGTATCAATCTTGGCATCCGCCGGCGGCTAGGCCCGCTGCTTGCGAACAACCGCCGAAAAATTGAGCTGCTTAAAACCCTGCTGTTTTCCATGCCCGGTACACCGATCATCTACTACGGCGATGAGATCGGCATGGGTGACAATTTCTACCTCGGCGATCGCAATGGCTGCCGTACGCCGATGCAATGGAGCCCGGACCGCAATGCGGGATTTTCAAGAGCGAATCCGCAGCAGCTTTATCTGCCGGTCACCATTGATCCCGAGTATCACTACGAAGCGGTTAACGTCGAAAACCAGCAGAAAAATCTTTCGTCATTGTTGTGGTGGACACGTCGCGTGATCGCCATGCGGAAAAACTTCAAGGCTTTCTCGCGTGGCTCTCTCGAATTTTTGAATCCGGACAATCCGAAAGTGCTGGCGTTTCTTCGCCACTTTGAAAACGAGACGATCGTGATGGTGGCAAATCTTTCGCGCTTCTCGCAGTCGGCCGAGCTGGATCTCTCGCGTTTTGCGGGCTGCGTGCCGATGGAAGTTTTTAGCCGCAATCTTTTTCGGCCGATCAGGAAAACGCACTACGTCATTACACTCGGGCCGCACGCCTACTACTGGTTCGTGCTGCAGGCGCCGATCGACGCGCGCCGCGCGTCGAAGAAACACGTCATCCCAACCATCAAGGCATCGGCTCAGTTGGACGCGCTGCTTGGCAACAGCCAGCGAGAACAGCTCGAGCGCGATGTTCTTCCAAATCATATCCAGAATTCCCGCTGGTTCGGTTCCAAAGCGCGCAGCTTTCGGAACTTGAAAGTGACAGAGGAGCTCGCTTTTTCGGCTGATGACGATGGTGCGCGACTTTGGTTTATCGACGTAAATTATCTGGATGCTTCGACAGAACGTTACGCCTTGCCGGTAAAGATCGCCTCGGGCGAAACCGCGCACTCTATTACGCAGAACGCGTCGCACGCGATCGTAGCGCATTTCGGACGAAGGAATGGCGCCATCCTGTGCGATGCTATTTGGGACGGGGCGTTTCGTTCGCAATTGTTCGACGCCATTGTGCGGCGTCGCACATTCAAAGCTCAGGCAGGACAATTTGTCGGCCTCACCACCTCGGGTTTCGAGGCGCAAGACGTCGATGTCTCCGCCAACTCGCACGTCCTTAGTGCGGAACAGAGCAATTCTTCAATGCTCTTTGACAATAAATTTTTTCTGAAACTCTATCGGAAACTCGAGGACGGCGTGAACCCTGACGTGGAAATCACCCGGTTCCTGACGGAGAAAACCGATTTTCCAAACGTGCCAGCTTTCGTCGGTGCACTCGAATATCGCCGGCCGAAGGCGGAACCAACGGTTGTTTGTCTCCTGCAACGCGCGATCGCCAATGAAGGCAACGTCTGGACGCTCACTGTAGACGCCCTCGGCCGCTACTACGAGCGCGTGCTGGAGCGTAAAGGGGATTTTCAGAGTGAAACAGCGCTCCCCGGTGCTCTTCTCGACGAACTGGTAGGCGGCGTGTATCCTGAAAAGGTCAAACTGCTGGGGCAGCGGACAGGAGAACTACATCTCGCACTGGCATCGAGGAGTGACGATCCTGCGTTCGCGCCGGAGCCATTCAACGCCATGGCCCAGCGCTCCGTTTACCAAAGCATGCGCACATCTCTGCGCCGCGCGTTTACGTTTTTGGAGAAGAAATTGTCAGATGTCCCGGCGAAATTCCGAAGTGAAGCCCGGGAAGTGCTCGCTGCGGAAAAAGAGATATTGGCACGCGAAAAACGATTGCTCGATCGTCGAACGAACGCCGCGAAAATCCGGATTCACGGAGACTATCATCTGGGGCAACTGGTCTATACCGGCAAAGATTTCGTCATTCTTGATTTCGAAGGAGAACCTGCACGTCCTCTGAGCGACCGTAAAATGAAGCGGTCCGTGCTGCGCGACGTCGCTGGCATGATGCGGTCCTTCCAATATGCCGCGTACGCCGCCCTCTGGCAGCAGGCGCTGCGCAAAGAAGACGTGCCTTTCCTCGAGCGCTGGGCCGATCTCTGGTATCGCCAGACGAGCAGCATGTTTCTGCAAAGCTATCTGAAAACGACCACCGGCGCGATGTTCATCGCCAAAAACAGCGACGATCTCCAGGTCATGCTGGAAGCGTACCTGCTCGACAAAGCCGTTTACGAAATCGGTTACGAACTAAACAATCGTCCAAACTGGGTGCTCATTCCGATTCGCGGGATTAAACACATTTTGCAAACAACATGAAAATGATCCACAGGTTCCGCGAATCACCGATTAATAAAATCAGATTGCATAAATCTGTGTAAATCTGCGTAATCTGCGAAGACAAAGTCTATGAATCAACATCTCGACAAAATCGATAATGACATTGCAGCGAAACATCTCTTGAAACATCCGTTCTATCTCGCGTGGACGCGGGGCGAACTGAGCAGGGAGGCCCTGTCAGATTACGCGCGTCAGTATTACCAACACGTTGCGGCGTTTCCTACGTACGTCTCGGCGATTCACGCAAAGTGCGATGACCAATCGACACGCAAGGAATTGCTCAAGAATCTGATCGACGAGGAAGCTGGCTCACCAAATCATCCCGATCTTTGGCTCAACTTTGCAGAAGGTCTTGGCGTGTCTGCACGGGACGCACAAAATGCAGAGAAATGTCCTGAAACAGACAATTTGGTCGACACGTTCCGATCAGTTTGCCGCGAGGGATCAACCGCTGAAGGTCTGGCGGCGCTTTACGCGTACGAAAGGCAAATCCCGGCGATCTGCGAATCTAAAATTGATGGACTGAAAAAACATTACGGCTTCACTGATCCCAAACATTACGAATACTTCAGCGTGCACATTGAAGCCGACCGCGAACACTCTGCTGCCGAGCAAAGGCTGCTAGGTGGATACGTCGGCAATCAGAATTTTGAATCGGTGAGAGTATCCGTGAATCTCGTCCTCGACGCGCTTTGGGAAATGCTTTCCGGTGTGTGCCGTCGTCACGCGATTGCGTGCTGAGGGTTGTAGACACTGCGCTTTGTCGCCGTGCACATAGCGCGCAGTCAGCGCCTCGACGCAGCGAGGCGGCTACAGCAGCATTATCGCGGTCGCAAAACCAGGAACGACCGTGCCCGATGGCGGCAGAGAGATAAAACTTGCGGCTGGTTTGGGTCGAGCGATCCGGCGATCTTTTTGAACTCGGAAACTGACGTAACAGTCTGTTGATTGATTTCTTCTATCACGTCGCCTTTCTGCAATTCTGCCACGCCGCTGTCGGGATCGACGTCGGTAACGAAGACACCTTTCACGTTCGGGGGCAGATCAAGCTGGCGCGCCATTTCGGGAGTTAGTTCACCCACGTGAATTGAGTCCAGAGGACTATCAACTGTTTCCTGGTCGTCAGGCTGTTGGGGGCCTTGTGGCTGCGGCTGGTTTCCGCGAGGAAGAACGCGCGCGCTTTCGTAATCAACTGGTTGCTCTTTAATCTGCGTTTTTACCGTTAAGGGTTTTCCGTCGCGGATAACTTGAAGTTCTACCTGCTTATCTAACGGTGCCTGGGCGACCAACGTGCGAAGCGCCCTAAGATTTTGCACTTCGTGTCCGTCGAACTTTTGGATGACATCGCCAGGCTGCAGGCCGGCCTGTTCTGCCGGCGACCCGGAGACTACTTCGCCCACAGTTACGCCTCCAGTATCCAAGCCGCCGGTGCCGCGCTGCAACGGTCCCGTCTGAATACCAAGATACCCGCGTATGATTCGCCCCTGTTTTAACAAGCTTTCCAGTGCCATGTGAACTGTATTCGAGGGAATGGCGAAACCCAGTCCCTGCGAGCCGCCGGTGGTTGAGGCGATCGCCGTGTTAATCCCAATCACCTCACCTCTAATATTGATCAGCGGACCGCCACTGTTGCCCGGATTAATTGCCGCATTGGTCTGCAGCAGACCAGCGAAAGCATCGCTGCGATTGGGCCGTCCTTTAGAACTGATGATCCCGTCGGTTACAGTTTCCTCAAATCCAAGCGGATTACCAATCGCCAAAACAAAATCTCCCGGCTGCACCATGTCAGAATCGGCAAGCTTGAGCGGTTTGACACCCGGCTCATCGATTTTGAGCACGGCGAGATCCACCTGATCATCAGCGCCTACAAGACGCGCCTTCTTCGTTTGACCATCGCTCAGTTGCACTTCGATTTGATCGACGGGGCGGCCTTGTCTGTCGGTCACTACGTGATTGTTGGTGATGATGTGGCCCTCATTCGTGACGATGACGCCCGACCCAAGTGAATTCTGCACCAGCGCTTCGTCGCGTGGATTGCGAGATCTTCGCTGATTCGGAAAAAAGAATTCGAATGGATCAACGCCATATTCACGCCGAATAGCGAGCTTGGTCGATGTCTTCACCGCTACGACCGATGGCACGACGCTGTTAACCAGCGCGCGCCGTTCCTGATTCAATGATTCGAGCGACGCGACTTGTTTTGGATTGACCGCCGGCTCGGCTGCAAGCGTGTACTTCTCCGGTGCGCGACCGGACGGAACCTTTAAACCGCCATGTTTGAGGCGGTAATCGTAAAGCAGGGAAATTCCTGCGCTCAACAGCAGCACAAAAAGCAAAAATTTTGCGAGGTTTTTCATTAACTAATGTGAGAGAAACTTTGTCCCTGTTGTTCGACAATTAAGCATCGGAAACGTTGATTCTCAGGCTGCTCCAGGCGCGGGTCCATGTCGAAGATCGACATGGCAGTTGCTCGGGCGCGCCGCATCAGTTCGGCGTCGCGTTTCAAATCGCCAATCTTCAGCGCGGGCAAGCCGCTTTGCGCCGTGCCGAGCACATCACCCGGGCCGCGTAATTCCCAATCCGCTTCGGCCACTTCAAACCCGTTCGTTGTTCCCTCTAAAACGGCGAGCTTCGCAGACGTCTCTTTCGTCTGATTGGAGCTCAGCAAAATGCAATACGATTTGTGTTCGCCGCGACCGATCCGACCCCGAAGCTGATGCAACTGCGCGAGACCAAATCGCTCGGCATTTTCGATCAGCATTACGGCTGCATTCGGCACATCGACGCCGACCTCGAGCACGGTCGTGCTGATTAATGCGTTGGCGTCGCCGCGCCGAAACCGATCCATGATTTGTTGCTTTTCCGGCGCCGGAATTCGGCCATGAAGCAATTCGCATCGGAAAGGATGCAGACGTTCACGCCATAGCTCGTATTCGGCCGCCGCGGCTTTCACGTCCAGCTTGTCGCTTTCATCAATCAATGGGTAGATCACATAAAGCTGACGTCCCTTCTCCAACTGCGTTCGCAAGAAGCTGAGCACCTCGCCCAGCTTCGACGTGTCGCGCACTGCGGTGACAATCTTTCCGCGGTTCCCTGGCATCTCATCGATCGTCGAAACGTCGAGGTCGCCGTAGATGGTCATCGTTAGCGTGCGCGGGATGGGTGTCGCCGTCATCACCAGCACGTCCGGCGCTGGCTCGCGCGCAGTCAGCCGCGCGCGCTGCGCCACCCCGAACTTGTGCTGCTCATCAATCACCGCCAGCCCGAGATTCGAAAAGGAAACGCTTTCGTAAAACAACGCATGCGTTCCCACGATGACTTGGGGGTCCGGAAGCGTCTGGGGAGCGCACGCTTGCAGCGTGCTGGTCGCAGCATTTTGCGGCGACGAACTTCTGGAGGCGCGCATTTCATCGTCCGCCGTCCAGATCCACGGATAATCTTCATTTTGTCCGGCGACACCGGCATCCCATGGATTTCGCAAGATATAGTGGAACTTTTCGGCTAGATCGCGATCCGACCGAATGTAGCGGTCAAACGTTTCTTTCTCCCACACCGGTCCGACTTGCTCCTCGGCGCGATTGATCTCGCGGGCGGTGAACGATTTCAGAGAACGCATCAACTCAGTCAGGGACCAGAATTTCGTTTCCTCCCGCGAAGCTTCGTTCTTTGGCCAGGGCTGAAACAGGGCATGCACGTGATCCGGCATGACGCAGATGGCGAAGAGTTCGTAACGCCCAGTGTGGAAATGACGCCACGCGTCCAAGATAATGGTTCGAGCCTGCGGATTAAGGGTGCGCCGATGCGCGGTAGTTATCGTCACGGCGTAGATCGCCCACGGTTTTTCGAAATGGGGGAGCCGACGACGCGAGTAATGAGCGCCTGATATTGATTCAGATTCGAGAAAAGTTCGCGATGGCAGAATGCCATCGCCAGCACGCTGCAAGCGTGCGCTCCCCGGATTTTCATTTCGCGCAAACAGCGGCAGAGGACCACTTTCTTCCTGCCTTGCTGCTGTTCGTAATGCGATGTGGACGCCCAGCGGCTCGAGCCAACGCCGGAGCACTTCGTAATGTTGCTCGGCCAGAATTTGCGTAGGCGCCATGAACGCGGCCTGATATCCCGCTTCAACTGCAAGAAGCATCGCCGCAATCGCGACGACGGTTTTTCCCGAGCCGACGTCGCCCTGCAACAAGCGGTTCATTGGATGACTCGCAGCCAGATCGCGCCGGATTTCGGCGATCACTTTTTCCTGGGCAGCAGTCAACCCGAATGGAAGTGCTTTTAGAAATTTGTCCTGCAGCGCGCCCCATCCGCAGTGTGCCTGGCCGCCTCGGGCGGGTGAGTTGAAACGCCGCGACGCAATCAGCATTTGCATGGCAAAGAATTCTGAGAGCACGAGATGGGCGCGCGCGGCATCCCGCGCTTCCCAACTTCGGGGAAAATGTATCGCTCGAATCGCCTCCGATCTCTCGCCGCGTACCAAAGTTGTCGGGGCGGTGGTTTCCCATCCAGCGTCTGGAAACTCGTGCAAGACACGATAGATGATGCCGCGCAAGACACGCTGCGAAAGACCTTCAGTCGCAGGATAAATCGGTGTGATTCGCCGAAAATGGATCGATATCTCTTCATCGTTCTCGATCACCTCGAACTCCGGATGATCCATGCAAATTCGTTTTCCACGCAGACGCGGCCGGCCGAAAACAACGATGCGTTGACCCGTGGCGATCATTTTCTGCACGTAATGCAGATTGAACCAGCGGCATACGAGCGGCTCACTCAGCGCATTCGGCTGCGATTCCTCCAGCGTGGCCTCAAAAATTTTCTTCCAGCCGCCAAACCGGCGCACCGACGTTTTGATCACCTCGCCGCAGAGACAGATGGGAGTGTCGGCTTCTTCCCGCGGAAATTGTGCGAACTCGGTTCGATCCTCATGACGGCGCGGAAAATGCGTTAGCAAATCTTCCGTGGTCTCGATCCCTAGCCGTCGCAACGCGAGCAACCGCGGACGGGGAATCCAGGTTAAATCCTCAAGATTTGTGGAGACGGTGGTCATGCCATTCGACGTTAGTGCTTCAAATCTTCTCGGCTGCGCGCAAGCTCTCGATCCGTATGCCAACCAAAGTCTCGCCGCCATATTCATCCACCCCAATGCGGAATGCGACGTCCCAAGGCGGTGCCGGAATTTCATTTGCCGCGCCGTCGAAATAGACGGCACGACGGTCTCGTTTGTCCTGGCGCAACCGAAAAATTAAATGCTTTTCGTTTGAGATTCGCGGCGCCTCCACGGGTTCGACCGCGCGCGCAAAGAAAACGGGCTGCGGATTTCCATTTCCGAACGGCTGCAAGAGTTCGTGCCAACGGAGAAATTCGACATTGATATTTGTGAACGGCAACTCGTGGTCCAGTCGCAGCGAGCGTTGCAGAGTTTCTACTGAAAGTAACTCGCGCGCGGTATTGCAAAACGCTTCGGCAAACTTCGGAAAATTGTCCTCGTGTACCGCCAGACCGGCGGCCATTTCGTGCCCCCCGAATTTCTCGAGCGTGGTCGCGCATCGAGTCAGCGCGTCGACGAGATTAAGTCCGTCGATGCTCCGTCCGCTTCCCTTCCCGAGACCGTTCTCGTCAAAACCGATCACGATGGTGGGCCGATGATATTTTCGAGCAATCCGCGACGCTACGATGCCCAGCACGCCCGGATGCCAGCCGCGAGCGCCCGCGACGATGGCCGCATCACGCGCCGCGTCGAATTGTTTTTCGATTGTCACAATAACCGCAGCGAGGATTTCCTTCTCCACTTCCTGGCGTGCTCGATTTTGTTGATCGAGTTCAGTCGCCAAAGCCGCCGCTTCGTCTTCATTCTTTGTCAGTAACAGGTGCAAAGATTTCTCCGCCGTGCTCAACCGGCCCGAAGCGTTCAATCGTGGCCCCAAGCGGTAGCCAATATCTTCGGGCGAAATAGGCGGACGCACGCCGGCGATTTGCATTAACTTCCGGAGACCGACGCGGGACGTGCGGCCGATTTCGATTGCTCCGCGCTGCACCAACAGGCGGTTCTCTTCCACGAGAGGCACGATGTCAGCCACGGTGCCGAGCGCCACAAGATCGAGCTTAGATTTTAAATCAAACTCGGGCAGCGGTCGCGTCTTCAGCAGCGCATGGCAAAGCTTGAACACGATCCCCACGCTGCAGAGATAATGAAATGGCGAGGCTGAATCAGCCTTCGGATTAACGATTGCGATGCAATCGGGCAGCCGTGATTTCGGTTCGTGGTGGTCGAGCACTATGACATCGATGCCGCGGTTCTTGAGTTCAGAAATCTCGTTCGCCGAAGCGGTGCCGCAATCAATGGCGATCAGCAATTGTGGGCGATATTGGTCTAGGCAGCGTTCAACGCTCTCGCGACTCAATCCGTAGCCCTCCTCCATCCGTAAAGGCAAAAAGAGTCCCGGCTTCGCCCCGTAACCGCGGAGCATTTCTGCGAGTAACGCTAGGGACGTCACACCATCGACATCGTAATCTCCAAACAGCACGATGCGTTCATGCGAATCCAGTGCAGCCAGAATCCGAGCAACTGCTGCGCGCATTTGCGGGAGCAAAAATGGATCGCTCAGTGAGCTAAGACGCGGCCGCAGGAAATTTTGAACTTCGTCGGTGCTGCGAAACTGTTTCCGAAAAAGCAGCCGCGCGATGCATTCCGACTCGCAAATCTCATTCCACGCAATGGAGCCGCCATTCAGATTTTCGCATGGGGATATGATCCATCGGTCCTGCACTGGCTCAGTTTATTTACTGCGCAGAGAGTGACAAGATAAGGACGCAGTTGCAACTTACGGCGGTATTACCCAGTAGTCGGTTGGGTTCTTGGCTCCTTGATATTTAAGCAGATGTCGTTTTGCTGCCGGGTAATCGTCGTGAATTAACCAGAACAAGTCTTCTAACACTGGTCGCTCGAGAAACAGGCGATGTTTCCTGAGAAAATCCTTTTTCGAAAACGAAACGTCGACCAGGTCAATCTTTCCGGGAAGCTGTTTCTCGTAGTAGAGGAACGTTTGAATTTCGTTCAGATTTGTGTCCGGCGAGAACTGCTCAGGCAAACCGATTGAATCGACGTTGTACAAGAGTTTTCCGAGAAGCAGCACGTTATCGTCAGACGCAACGTAAATCGTCAGCCTGTTCACCAAGGCTCGGAGCCCTGCCTTAAAGTTTTGATTGAATTCTTCTCTATCGACGTTGGGAGCTAGAAATATTACCTGATCCAATTTCAGATTCCGCGTGTTCGGATTGTTGTACAACTGTTGCAGCGCGAGACAGACCAGCCGGCAACCGAGACTGTGCCCGATGATGATGATTTTGGTCGGCTTAACTTCGTTGTTAATCGTCTCCAGAAGATCCACAAGATGATTTGTGGACTGAGGTATCTGAAGGACATCCTGGTTATAGCCAAGGACCGACTCGTTGCTGGCCCAATCGAATGTGAGAACGTTCGCGTCGATATCCAGGTCTCGCGCTATCTCGGCGCAGCACGTTGTGCTGACCGGAAAGGAAAGTCGGTAACCATGGATCCAAACGACTAAGGGTTTTTCAGACTGATCTTGAAGGAACCTCAGAAACGCCGGATAAGGAATCGATTCGACTTTCTTGATCGCGCTAGGGTCGATCGGCGAACCCGCTGGGTGGTGCTGTGGTACTTGCACCGTTATCAACCCGTACGAAGTTTGGCCCGCGTATTGGCCAAGATAGGTGCCGTTCCCATCGATAGTAGGACCTGCTTTTTCTATCGGTGACGTAGCCGATTATTTCGTTGAAATTCCGTTTGACGGCGAACGGACTAATCTTGCCTTGTAGCAGTTTTGTTACGACCGCGCCGACACGCGCGGGAACCGGAAAATAAAAAGCCGTAACCAGTCCGAGTATGTAACAGAGAAGCGCCAGAAAAAGAACGAGGGCAGCTTTTCTTCGCACGCCTTATTTAATTTTGTGGCGTGCTCGTGTGAAGCACGAACTGCCGCACGACCCTCTGTTCACGCTCGCGCAGTTTCTTTGCGGTAGCGATGGTGCTGGGCCGAAAGGTGGACCCAATATTGTAGGGCGTTTCTGTGAAACGCCGTCCCAAGGATTCGGCGTCTCGCAGAGACGCCCTACAATTCCTGCGGGATCGTTTCCTCCAGCACGCGCAGTTCGTGCGCCTGTGGCGACCTAACTTATCTACTTGGACTCGCTGACTGCTGTCGTTTTCTCAGGGAATTCGAAACCGACTTTTTCGTCCTCGATTTTCAGATACGCGGAAAAAGGTCGTCCTCGTTTCGAGATGAAGCCTTCGAGCAGATCAGTTTTCCCTGTGCTGAGAAGCTTATGCGCCTGTTCTTTTGGAATCTCGCGGCCGAGGATCGTTTTGCTGAGCTTGAATTTGCAAGCCTTTCGATCGGCCTGTGAATGCTCGCAAATGTAACTCGTCTCGGTCTCAAAAATTTTTCCGCCGGATATTGGACATTTGCCGAGCGATTCCTTCCCTGTGAAATCAATCTTCGCGGCCGGTTCTTTCGGTTTTCGCTCTTTTTTCGCTTTCGGGTCACGCTTCTCGAATTCAAAGCCGACATCTTTCTTCTCGTTCAATACGAGAAACGCTTTGAATGGCCGGCCCTTGCGGGAAATGAACCGTTCAAGCAAATCGGTTTTGCCGCCGGCGAGCAATTTGTTCATCTGCTCTCGCTCGATTGGTCGTTGCAGAATGACTTTGCCAGATCGGAAGTCGCAGGTCTTGTTCGGGCCGACTGAATTTTCGCACACGTAGGTCATTCCGGATTCGAACACCCGTCCGCCGCATTTCGGACATATTCCCAAGGCTTCCTGCCGTGAAAAATCCACCGGCTGCGCTGCGCCATTCTCTTGCCCGTTTGGTCCGAAATCAAATTCTGCCTTGAAATCGTCGCTCAATTTGAGCGCGGCGTGAAATCGTTTGCCTTTCTTGCTGCGAAAGCCGCCCAACGGTTCGGTCTGTTTGTCGCGGACGAGCGTCTCGAACTCATCGCGGCTCAGCAACCGGCCGGCAATAGTTTTCCAGATTGTAAAATCGCAGTCCTGATTCGTACAGGTGAAACTCTTGAATCGCTCGACGATCGAGGAACTACACTTCGGGCACCGACCAAAGGGCTCAGTGTCGGGCATGTGCTCGTCAGGATGAAAATGCTTGGCTTTGTCAACGATGTCCTTCGTCAGATCGCGAATGTCCCGCATGAACGCGTCGCGCGTGAGTTTCCGATGTTCAATCTCGCGCAGGCGGAATTCCCATTCGCCGGTGAGTTCAGGGCTGGTCAATTCCGGCACCGCGCTCTTGAGAAGTGTGATCGTCTGAATGGCCTTTGCGGTCGGCTGAAGTTCCTTTCCGTGCCGGGTCAGATAGTGCGCTGAAATTAGCGTTTCGATAATGGATGCGCGCGTGGCAGGCGTGCCGAGGCCTTTCTCCTTCATCGCGTCGCGCAGTTCTTCATCCTCCACGAGTTTGCCCGCCGATTCCATCGCGCTGAGGATCGTGCCCTCGTTGTAACGAGCAGGCGGCCTGGTCTGTTCCGTGTTGATTTCAATACGCACGGTTTCGACCCGTTCGCCTTGCTGGACGGCCGGCAGGTTTTCTTCGGGCTTGTCACTAGCACCCTCGCGGCCATAAACCTCGAGCCATCCGGGTGCGACCATGATTTTTCCTTCTGTCTTGAAAGGTTCACCCTCCACGCGCGTGATTCGAGTCGTGTTCTCGTATTGTGCCGGTGGAAAGAACACGGCCACAAAACGCTTGGTAATCATATCGAAAATTGCCTGCTCGTTGTTATCGAGTGAATGCGGTGCGGTGCCGGTTGGAATGATTGCGAAATGGTCGCTGACCTTCGCGTTGTTAAAAATCCGCTTGTTAGGCTTGACCCAATTGTTGTCGAGCACTCTTCGCGCGAACGGATTTTCGAGTTTGCCCAGTGCCGATTTTACCGTCGGCATGTAATCTTCAGGCAACGCGCGCGAATCGGTACGTGGATAAGTGATCGCCTTGTGCCTCTCATACAGCGCCTGCGCGATCTGCAAGGTGCGCTTCGCGGAGAAACCGAAGCGACTATTCCCTTCGCGTTGCAAGCTCGTGAGATCATACAATTGAGGCGCGATCTGGGTGCTAGGCTTTTTCTCCTCTAACTCAACGATGCCTTCTTTGCCCGTGCACTTCCGCTGAATCGTCTCGGCGATTTCGCGATGCCACAGTCGAGGCGCAGCGCGGTGCTCGTCCCAGAGCGACCCGGTCGCGGGATCAAGCCGTTGCTCGGCATCCGGCAAATTTAATTGAAGGCGCGAGATTAGTCTCCTCGTTCTCTCGATCTCGCTTTCTTCTTTGTTGAACGCCGCGTCGAACCATCGGCCTGGATATTCGCCAGTCGTCGCGCGGAATGTGCCGATGATCTCATTCAATTCACGGGGCTTGAATTCCGTAATCCTGCTTTCGCGATCGACGATAATGGTGAGTGTGGGCGTCTGCACTCGGCCGAGCGAAGTGACAGTGCTGCCACGTCCGCCGCTGAGCCGTAGCGTGAATGCGCGGGTGGAGTTAATGCCTATCAGCCAGTCAGCCTCATTGCGGCTTCGCGCCGCGCTTGCCAGCGGTTGCATTTCGTCGTCGCTACGCAATCGGGCGAACCCGTCGCGGATGGCCTCTGACGTCATCGATTGCAGCCAAAGACGCTTGATAGGTTTTTTCGTGCCCGCGTGTTGGACGATGTAGCGGAATATCAACTCGCCCTCACGGCCGGCGTCGCAGGCGTTGATGATCTCGGAGACGTCTTTGCTTTTGATGAGTTTTCGCAGGGTGCTGACGCGACCGCCCATTTTGTCCGCCGGCTCAAGGTCGAATTCCGGCGGCATGATGGGCAGCTTTGTCATGTCCCATTTGTCCTGCTCTTTCATCGAGGCAGGCACGGCGAGCTCGAAGAGATGACCGACTGCCCACGAGATCAGGTATCGCTCATTCTCGAAATAGTCCTTCCCTTTCTTGAAGCCGCCAAGTGCCTTGGCGATGTCGCCGGCGACCGACGGCTTCTCGGTAATGATGAGGGACTTGGACATGGCGCAGCAATCGAACTCACTTACGGTTGCTTTGCAAGTCAGGGCCAGTTTGCGAGGCGTCGAGCGCCGCAGTAACTCTCTGGCTAGCCCAGCTTAACGAAGTATTTTCCGGGCAATTGCTTGACCAGACGTTTCAGTTCTAGCTGCAGAAGTGTAGATGAAACGGCCGCGCTTGGCAATTCGCTCCCTGCGGCGATGTCGTCAATGGAGGTTTCGGTCGCATGGATCGATTCATAGACTCGGCGCTCCTCGTCTGAAAGCGGCGGCAGCGGCCGGGCTGCGGTTTCAGGAGACGGTTTTGCCTCAGGCAACAAGATTTCCAAGTCTTCCAGAATGTCTGATGCATCCATGATTAGCTTTGCGCCCTGCTGAATCAAGCGGTTCGAGCCCATCGCGCTCGGCGCGTTGATGTGGCCGGGCACGGCGTAGATCGCGCGGCCTTGTTCCAGCGCCTGCGCCGCGGTGATAAGCGCACCACTATTCAATCCTGCCTCCACGACGAGGATGCCGTGGCTCCAGCCGGAAATAATGCGGTTGCGCATCGGAAATGTTTGTCGATCCGGTTCGATATCCATGGAGAACTCGGAAACGACTGCGCCATTCCCGCTGCGGATTTTCTCCGCTAGCGGCCCGTTCTCCGGCGGATAAAGTTTGGCTAATCCGGAGCCGATCACGGCGATGGTGCGGCCTTTCGCCGCGAGTGCACCCTGGTGAGCAGCCGTGTCAATGCCGCGTGCCAATCCGCTGATCACGGTCAGCCCCGCGTACGCAAGTTGGTAGGCGAGCTTCTTGGCTGATTCCGTGCCGTAATGAGTTGTGCGCCGCGCGCCGATAACGCCGATGGCATGATGATCGCGGTCCAGGAGTTCGCCCCAGACGTAGAGCACAATCGGCGGCGCATGGATTTCGCGGAGCGCTCGGGGATACGGCGCCGATTGCTGCGTGATAACCGTCGCACCGAAATCGTGGATCCGTTGAAGCTCGGCGGGAAGATCAATCGTCGATTCCCAATTTGAGATTTGATCGGCGACCTCATTTCCGATTCCTTCCACCTTGCGAAGGTCACTACGTTTAGCCGCGAGGATCTGTTGCGGTTCTTGAAAAACCTCCAGCAACCTGCGCAATCGCACCGGCCCAACGGTCGGCAGCATGTTGAGCGCGATGCAGGCTTCGGTCGCGTTCATAAGAAAAGTAGCGCGAGCGTCCTCGCTTGAGATCGGTCGGACGCGCCAAGCTGGAGGCTCGCGCTACTTCAAAACGGAATCTCGTCTTCGTCGGGTTCGGAAGGCGCCGATTTCTTAGGCGGTGCGCTGGTTTGTCGGCCTTCTCCGGGCACTTCGGACCCGCCAGAAGGTCGACCTCCGAGCAGTTGCATGTTGTCGGCCACCACTCGCAGGCGCGTTCGCTTCTGTCCGGTTTGTTTGTCGTCCCACGTGTCCATTTGCAGCCGCCCTTCAATGAAAACCGGTCTGCCTTTTTTCAGGTACTCGCTGGCGACCTCTGCTGTTCGTCCCCAGAGGGTAACATCGACAAACGTGACTTCCTCGCGCTTTTCGCCGCTGTCAGTCGTGTAAGCCCGATTCACCGCTACGCCGAGATCACAGACCGCACTGCCTTTGGGCGTGTAACGCACTTCAGGATCACGCGTGACATTTCCAAGCAAAAGAACTTTGTTGAGGTTCGCCATGTCGCGCTTATAGCGAAATCATTTCGATTTTGCCACTTTTTTTGGCGCTTTCTCTTTATTCTCCTCGAGCCGCTGGTAATGCTGACGGTAAACGTCAGGATCCAGTTTGAATTTGGTCCGCAGGCGTACGATCGAACCGGGATCGGTGTTCAGGATAAAGTTCACGTAATAACCGGAGTCCAGCGACCCAGCCATGTAGGAGAAGTGACGCTTGTCCATCTTTTGGACCTGCTCGACCTTGGCGCCTTCCTTCTCAAACTCGGATTCCAGGCGCTCGATCATTTCTTTTACGTTTTCATCTTTGGCCTGGGTATTTAGCACCAGGAGGGCTTCGTAACGACGATTCATATTTCTTCGGATTTGTTAAACGTGTTCATGGCTGAAACGAGACCATTGTCAATCGCGCATTTCAAAGCTTCCCCCGCGCGATCAATGGTGGATCGCACGATTGGCTTCTCCTCATTGAAGAAGCGACTGAGTACGTAATCGGCTGATCCCTCCCGTGGCGCGGCCCCGATTCCGATGCGTAAACGTGGGATCTCTTCTGTTCCAAATTGGACTATGACTGACTCAAGGCCGTTATGGCCGCCTGGTCCGCCCCGCGCGCGCAGTCGAAGACGGCCTAGCGACAAGGAAAAATCGTCGAGGACGATGAGGATTTCCTGCGGCTCGATTTTGTAGAACTGCGCAACGGCGAACAGTGAATACCCGCTGCGATTCATAAAGCTCAAAGGCTTGACCAAAAGCACAGCTCCACACTTGGCTGAGAGTGCATCCCATTTTGCCGATTTTTCCCATGCCGATCCAAACTGCGCCGCCAGCTGATCGACGACCATGAACCCGATGTTGTGTCGTGTCGCCGCGTACTCCGAGCCGGGATTTCCGAGGCCGGCGATAAGCCGGATTGCTGGTTCGTCCACGCGCGGGCGATCGAAAATCCAAAATCGAAAACCGAAAATGGATTATTTCTTCTCTTTCTCTTTTGGAGCTTTTTCTTTGCCAGCGGCAGCAGGAGCAGCACCTTCGCCCTCTTCTTTTTTCTCGGTGATTACTTCCGGTCCGGCGGTAGCCTCAGCCTCCGCGGCAACCGGTTGTTCCTCAACGACAGGCGCCACGACAGAGAAGGCCGTTAAATCGACCTGCACCTTTGGCGTTACACCTTGTGGAAGTTGAATGTCACGGACATGAATGGCATCGCCGATGTTCAGCAGCGAAACATCCACCGTAATCCGATCCGGCAAATCGCCCGGCAGACATTCAATCGCTAATACACGCAAGCTCTGCTCAAGCAATCCGCCAAAAGTCTTAACGCCAACAGGTGTGCCCACAGGTTCGAGCGGCACCTCAGCCTGAATCATCTGGTCCATGGAGACCGCGTGAAAATCCACGTGACGAATCTCGCCACCGACAGGCGAGTGTTGTACTTCCTGCACAAGCGCCGTGCGGCTTTGTCCATCGCCGCCAATTTCGAGTTCGACCAGGACGTTTTCTCCTGAGGCGTGGCTCATCATTGCGTTGATGTCCCGCGCGGAGACTTGTAGTGGCTGCGGCTTGTCGTTGCCTCCGTAGACGATCGCCGGGATTAATCCGCGCGCTCTGAGTTTCCGCACAGCGGAGCGTCCTACAGTGGGCCGCGGTTCTGCTTTGAGCTTAACTTGTTTTGCCATTTTTTTCGTTCTCGATGTTGAACAGCGACGACACCGATTCGTCGTTGTGAATCCGTTTGATGCCTTCCCCGAGAAGCTCGGAGACGCAGAGCACCCTGACCTCAAATCCTTCCACGGTGCGCACCGGCGTGCTGTTGGTCGTTACTAATTCCGTAATTTCAGATTTTTGCAACCGCGGAATGGCCACGTCCACCAGGACCGCGTGCGCCACACCAGCGTAAATATTGCGTGCTCCGTGCTTTTTCACTATCGCGGCGGCGGAGGTAAGTGTGCCCGCCGTTTCAGTGAGATCATCAACCAGCAGCACGTCGTGATCCTGCACCTCGCCGATCAGGTAAAGCGCTTCAGTCTCAGTGGCGCTTTTGCGCTCTTTCGCCACAATCGCCAGGTTGGCTCCGAGCGCTTCTGCGTAAGCCGACGCCATTTTCAGGCCGCCGAGATCGGGAGAAACGACCGTTGTTTTGCCCGTCATTCTCTTGCGCAAATACTTGATCAACACGGGCGCCGAATAGAGGTGATCGACTGGGATGTCGAAAAATCCCTGCACCTGTTGCGCATGCAGATCCATCGTGAGCACGCGATTCACGCCCGCGGCGTACAGCAAATTCGCGACCAACTTCGCTGTGATCGGCACGCGCGGCTGATCTTTGCGGTCCTGGCGCGCGTATCCAAAAAATGGAATGACAGCCGTGATTCGGTCCGCGCTTGCGCGTCGCGCAGCGTCCACCATGATCAATAACTCCATTAAATGCTGATTGGTCGGCGGCGAAGTCGGCTGAACGATGAACACGTCGTGCCCGCGAATGTTCTCCTCGATCCTGACGTACGTCTCGCCATCGGGAAACGAGCTGATTGTCGCCTGTCCGAGCGGTACGCCGATGTACTTGCAAATTCGCTCGGCCAAATCGCGGTTTGCGGACCCGGTGAAGACTTTTAATTCAGGTTGAAGCGCGAACATTGGGAGCCGCTACAATAGGCGGACACGATCAAAATTAGCAAACCCGGATTTGACGGCGGGGTTACAAAAACAGGCCTTTGTCGAACGGCTGGGTTGCTGGCCGTGTCTTGCCAAGAGCCGGTTATCCGCCAAGCTATATGGTCTGCCAAACCCCATAGGACCATGGCTGCCGACGCGATCCGAATAGAACGCCCGACTACGAATTCCAAGCTGTTCGCGCATACACGCTGGGATGTCGTTCCAGCCGCGTCGGGGCTTTTTCATCTCGCGTATCTGCTGGGAATGTACTTTTTGTTTCCGCATACCCCGCTGTGGGTGATGCTGATTCTCGCGTTCGTTTATTCGCTGATGGTGAATGCGAACATCAACGGGGTGGGGCACAACTTCATTCATAACCCCTTTTTCCGCGCACAACTGCTCAATCGACTGTTCGGCATCACGCAATCGATCGCCTGCTGCTTCTCGCAGACAATGTACGACGCCGTACATATGCAGCATCACAAGGGGAATTCCGACCGGCAGGATGAAGAAGGTGACACGATCGATTGGTTGTCGATCTACAGACACGGGCATGACGGCGAGGCCGAAAATCCGTGGAGCTATGTTTTCCTGAGTTTTTTCCGCGACGACGTTGGCACGATCCGCAAGGACCTGCGGAAACGGAAAAATGGAGATGATTTCTGGGGTAACGTTGAGCTAGCGGCGTTCGCTACGACCCTTTTGCTCATGGCAATCATCGTACCGACGAATCCGATTCACTTCATCAACTGGCGATTCGTGCTGTACTTCCTGCCGTTTTGGTATCTCGGCCATTGCTTTAGTTACTTAAACGGCTACTACCGGCACTACGGCGCGAATCCGGACAAGCCGATTGCGTGGGGCGTGAGCAGCTACGGAAAGATTTATAACTGGTTATTTTTCTATAACGGGTATCACGCCGAACATCATTTCCGTCCAAAAGTTCACTGGACTAAAATGGAAAAATTCCGCCGGAGCATCGAGCACCTGCAGAAGCAGGAAGGCGTTCGCACGATCAAGCACGCGCACATGCTCGGCTTTCTCGATCCCGATTTACCGAAGCGCGGTCAGCACCCACAGGTAGGGGCGATTGACCTCAATCGCCCGCCGGCGGTTCGGTGAACCGCCTTTACTTATTTTCCGAAGCTCGCGCGCAGTTTTTCTTTCGCTGCGTCACACTCTTCCTGTAACCGGCGGACGTCTGAGGCGAGTTGCTTCTCTAGAGAACCAATCTCATCGACCTTTCCCTGAGTCTGTGCTTTTCGAATCTGATCTGTCAGGAAAAGCTCTTTCTCGGCAATCTTCGCGCGATATTTCGAATCGATTTCAGCGAGTTGTTTCTTTTGTTCTTCAGTGAGCGAGAGCGATGGCGCCGTCTTTTGGAGCCGTTCCATTGCGAGTTCGTATGCCGATTTCATCTGATTTTACGCTTCTGAAACAATCGACGCATTGCTTCTCGGAAATCAATTCTTAAATTGGTTTCGCATGCGTTCACCAATTCGGCTACTCAGTATCGACTTTGATGGGACGCTTGTTTCACGTGCGACCGAACCGGTGTTCAACTCGGAATGTATGGAGTTGATTCGCCAGCTGCAGGATGCTGGCGCGATTTGGGCGATCAACACTGGGCGCTCGGTTGATCTCCTTGAGAAAGGTCTCGCCGAGTTCGCGCTACCGATTCGCCCGGATTTCATTCTCACCACCGAACGCGATGTTTTTCGTCCGGTGCAAAACGGGGAGAAATGGGAACCGTTCGGTGATTGGAACCAGCGATGCGCGCGCGATCATGCCGACTTGTTTTCGTCTGCTGGTTCGGTCCTGGCTGAATTCGTGGATTTCGCCACGAATCAAACGAAAGCGCGTCTGCTCTACAACTCTGAAGGCCTTGAAGGTCTCGCCGCGGAAAGCGAAGAAGAGATGGACCGCATCACGAATTTCATTCGGCAAGCTCGTGCGGGGCATCCAAAGCTGGATTACCAGCGCAATGGGGTTTACCTGCGTTTCTGTCACGCTGATTACCACAAAGGCGCGACGCTGGCTGAGCTGGCGCGTTTACTGGATGTCGCGCGCGAAAACATTTTCGCGGCGGGCGATCACCATAATGATGTGTCGATGCTGGACGGAACATTTGCAGCGATGCCGTCCTGTCCGGCCAATGCTATTCCGGAAGTGCAAAATGCAGTGAGCAACGCTGGCGGTTACATCGCACAGAAGAACCATGGCGCCGGTGTCCATGAAGCGCTGGTGCACTTCGTGAACGTAGATTCCGTCGAAGCGTTGAAGGGTTAAGGGGGATCAAGCCGCGATCCCGCTTTAACGCTGTCACCACTTCACGTTGCCGGATCCCATCGGTCCCGGAGCGAAACGGTCGTCACCGGACATTTTTTCTCCCGGCACAGCTGCGCCAGATTGCGAGGACGACGGCTCGGAGAATGTTTCACCGGTTGATGACGTGCAGGCCGGGAGCAAAAACGCAATCAGCAAAACCAGAACGCCTGTCGCTGCGACTTGTTTAATCACCGACCGAAACCTATGTGCGCGGCCCATCTGGTGCAACCGGCCGCAAGGAATGGCGTTCATAGGTCGCAGCTATCGTCCTAGCGATGGACGCCCGAATTCAGAAGCCACCAGAGTGGGCAGAGCTCGTTCCCTCGCTGCCGGGAGCATATGACGGACGTGAGAAATGAGCTGCGCCAGCATCCATGGGTGCTTCGGTTGGTGCATATTCTGTTACGACCCCTTCCTGGCGTGACGAGGCACAAGCGGAAAGCAGCCACGCCATTACCAAAGCAAGTATACCAAACCACGCAGCACCTTTGTTCACGAAGCCGAATCTACCAATCACAGAGCCCGATGCAAACAACGGAACTCGAGAGGTTGATGCCAAAGAGCCGCCGCGAAAAAGTTTTGCGCGGGAAGAGAAGCTCGCGTTTAGTTCTGCATGGCCGGCAACTGGGGCGAGCCTGAACGCATGTGGGACGAATACGACTGGGAGCGTTTTCTTCAGCAACAAGACGGGAAGACCGAAAAGTACATGCAGTTGCTGGAAACATATCTGGATGACCCGCGCCGCGACGAAATTATTGCGCGCGAAATGGGTTGGACACAATTGCTGGATGAAAAAGATTGGAGCGCGGAGGTAGACGCGCTTCTGGATGAAACCGCTGCCGAAGAGGAAGAGTCCGACGTCGACAATACAGTTCCCGCCGGCGAAACCTTCCAGGAGCACGATCTTTATCGCGCCGCGTTCGATCTCACCCTCTGGATCGATCAATTATTCGATCAAAACCCCACACTTCAGAACGAGCCCGCGGCCGTTAAGCTGGCTACTCACGCGGCTCTGGCCAGCGCGAAACTAGCAGCAGCGTTGAGTGGTGATCATCTCGACGAAATCGGGATGACCATCGCGTATTTGAAACGGGCCTTGAAGGCGATCACGACCTCGATGAATGCAGCCGCGCAAATGCGAAAGGCCGCCGGACTCATCAGCCGGTCGGATTACCTGGTGCTGCAACAACGGCTCTTTGAAGTTCGCGACGGCATCGTTAGCCTGATGGGTGAATATCGCGCTGAGTGGCGCCGGCGTTTCGGCCCGGACAGTTTTCAGCGTTGAATGAAATAAGGGCGCGCTCCGTCCAATCATGCAAACGGAAGCGACTCTGGCGCAGTCCGATGTATCGGAATTGGACCTGGTAAAACGATGCCAGGCCGGTGACACCGAAGCATTCGACGAGCTTGTAACTCGCTACCGGACACGAGTATTCGGCATGATTTACAACATGGTCCACAGCGAACAGGACGCATGGGATCTGGCTCAGGACAGCTTCCTAAAAGCGTGGAAGTCGATTGGACGCTTCCGCGGTCAGTCATCCTTTTACACCTGGATTTATCGCATCGTCATGAACGTTACGATCGATTGGCTGCGCAAGAAAAAGATCAAAGGCGGCGACGCTGAATTCGATGATGCAATTCAACTGAGAGAGATTGATCCAGCATCCAAAACGGTTCCGAAAACGGAAGCGTTGCCCCATCAAGCCATGGAACGGGACGAGATCCGCGCTCGGATCGAAAACGCAATTGCTCAGCTCTCGCCCGAACACCGTGCCGTGATCTTGATGAAGGAAATCGACGACATGCAATATCACGAGATCGCAGAAGCGTTGGGGTGTTCGATTGGAACCGTGATGTCCCGGCTATTTTATGCGCGGAAGAAATTGCAAAGCTTATTGAGAGACGTTTATGAAAACGTTTGAAGAAAAATGGACGGCATGGCTGGACGACCAGCTGGGCGGGCGCGAATTATCGGAATTCGAGGCGTCGCTGCCTGACAAGGCTGCGGCTCAAGCCGAAAAAGCCGAGGCGAAAAAGCTCGGTGAGCTGTTGAAGCGCGAATTGGCTGCGCATCCACTGAAGAACGAAGAATTTTTTAGTCATCAGCTTCGCGAAAGGGTGATTCAGGAAAGTGGCGAGGAACGTCCGGAGCGCGCTCGCCGAACTTCAACCTCTAATTGGTGGACCATTCCGCGCTTGTTGTGGACCGGAACGGCGTCGTTAGCTGTATTCTTGATTTGCACCGTCTTCGTCATGCACCAGGAAAGACCGCCAGAGGAATCGCAATATCTGACACAGATTCTGAATGCCCGGGTCGATCCTGTCGTTAGTCCGAATGGCACGGTCTCGATGTTCGAAGTGAAACAAGATCGTGTAACAGTCCTTTGGACCGAAGGATTACAAAGCTTGCCGGCGGATTACGCTGCGAAATAGTTGCTCATGCATCGGTCGCTGGCGGTCGTAATCTCTGTTCTTCTCCTGACGACGACCATGGTGCCTGCGTTGCAAGCAGCGCAGACGGTTTGGAGTGGGCTGGTCATCGCAGAGAACGTTACAGAGCCGCAGCCGGTTTCGCCGGAATTGACTCGGATTGAAGCATTGCTGAAAAAGTTTTTCGGCTACAATCAATTTAAGGTCATCGGTCAATCGCAAAAAATCCTTAAGACCGGTCAGGAAGATTGGTTGGCGACGAGCAAATTTTTCGGACTGCACGTAGACGCGCGCGGTGAAACCGAAGGTGGCTATTTTTTGAATCTAAAGCTTTACAAGGAGAAAGAGCTTTTGCTCGAGACCGAAGCGAAGCTAAGCAAGCGTAGTCCGCTGGTGATCAAAGGCCCGCAGGTGGGTGGGGGACAATTGCTGCTGGTACTCGTTGTTCAGTAGCTAGGGCGCGCGACCGCCGGGCGCGCCACGACGGACAGCTCGGCTCGCCGTCCCTACTATTTAGGAATACAAAAAGCCAATCGTTGTTTAATCCGAGACATGCGCGTTCCACTTCTCGCATTTCTGGTTTTGTTTTTGATAAGCTCGTTAGTCGTTGCTGTGGAAAAACCGTTTAACTTTAACGAGACGCCCGGAAAACTTCCGAAAGAAGTAGTTCCGACCGAGTACGCAATCCGAATCGTTCCGAACCTCGACAATTTTACCTTCGCCGGAAGTGAAAGCGTGAAGCTGAACGTGCGGAGTCCGGTTCACCAACTTGTGTTGAATGGTCTCGAACTCAAGATCGAAGCGGCCTCTGTCGATGGCAAAGAACTGCCGCTCTCGGCGATTAAAACTGACAATGAAAAGGAACTCCTGACGCTTTCGTTACCGTCAGAACTGGAGGCCGGCGATCACGCCCTCACGCTTCGTTTCACGGGCAAGATTAATCAGCAAGGGCAGGGGCTTTTCTACATGCGTTATCACGAACAGGGCAGTGGTGGGCGCAAAGTTATGCTCGGGACGCAATTCGAAGCGACTGACGCGCGTCGATTCTTTCCCTGCTGGGATGAACCCGCTTTTCGCGCGCGTTTTCAATTAACCGCTGTGGTGCCTGAGAATTGGCTCGCCGTCTCCAACATGCCGATCGAGAGCGAGCAAAAAATCGGGGGCGGGAAAGAAGTGCGCTTTGCGCCCACTCCGCCGATGTCCAGTTACCTGAATGTATTCGTCGCCGGCGAACTCGATTTTATCGAGTCGCGAGTTGGCCCGACGCAGATCCGCGTAATCGCGACAAAAGGCAAAGCAGAACTGGGTCGCTACGCGCTCATGGCCACAGCGGAGATTTTGAAGTACTACAACGATTATTTTGGGGTGCCCTATCCGCTGCCGAAGCTGGATCAAATTGCTATTCCTGGCGGGTTCGGTGGTGCGATGGAGAACTGGGGCGGCATCACCTATTACGAATCGAGGCTTCTCTTCGATCCGAAAAGTTCTTCCAGCGAGACGAAGCAAAATATTTACGAAGTATTGGCCCATGAGATGGCGCACATGTGGTTCGGGGATCTTGTAACGATGGCGTGGTGGGACAATCTCTGGCTCAATGAAGGGTTTGCCTCGTGGATGGGCAGCAAATGCACTGCGCATTTCAATCCGCAATGGGAAGTCTGGCTCGCCCGCGTATTACCGCGAGATCCTACGCGGCGTATCGGAATCGCGAAGGAAGCAGCCATGGAGGGCGACGCGCGCTCGACCACTCATCCGATTCAGCAGCGTGTCGCTACGGAAGCCGAAGCCAACAGCGCTTTCGACGATATCACCTACAAGAAAGGCCAGTCGTTCCTGCGAATGCTGGAGAGTTTTCTCGGCGAGGACGTTTTCCGCGATGGAATCCGGCAATACATCGCCGCGCATAAATATTCGAACACAACCACTGCGGATTTGTGGAACGCTCTTTCGGAAGCTTCAAACAAACCAGTAGCAGAAATTGCGGCCGGCTGGACAGAGCAGCCCGGATTTCCTCTCGTGACCGTTAAACGAGAAGCCGACGGCAAAGTCCTGCTTACTCAGGAGCGCTTCACCGTGAATTTCCAGAACCCCCGGCCACTGCTCTGGCAAATTCCGTTGACTTATTCGGTCGTTGCCGAAACACCGGTGACTTTGCTGATGACCGATAAGACGGCGGCTCTGGAAAACATTCCCGGCGATCGCGCACTCAAATTGAACCTTAACGGCGCTGGAAATTACCGCGTCGAATATGATGACCGGTCGTGGGAACTGTTGCTTAAGGCGCTCCCGAAGTTAGGCGTTGAAGATCGCGTGAATCTTATGAGCGATGCTTGGGCTCTTGTGCAAGCCGGTCGCGCGCCGGCCTCGCTCTACTTTGGATTGGTCGAAAAGTTGCCCGCTTCCACCGATCTAGCCGAACGCGGGCAAATCATCAACGTGCTGGATTTCGTGAACGGTCTGTTGTTAGGCAATTCTGAACGTGAAGAATTTCAAAGGTATGCCCAATCGCTTTTGCGCCCAACATTTGCGACGTTGGGTTGGGAGCTGAAACCGAACGAACCGCCGAACGCTGGAAGGCTGCGTGCGAGCTTGATCAGCGCCCTCGGATATTTGAATGATCCCGCAGTTTTAGCTGGGTGCCGCGAGCGTTTCGAGAAATACCTCGCACATCCGGCGTCGCTCCCACCTGATCTTCGTCCTCCGGTTCTGGCGGTGGTCGGCCGTTATGCCGATGAGAAGACTTGGAATAAACTGCACGAACTCGGTCTGAAAACTACAAGCATTGAGGACCAACAGAATTACTACGAGGCGCTCGCTTGCGCGGCTGATCCGAAATTGGCGAAGAAGACGCTTGCGATTGCGCTTACGGACGAGCTGCCAACGAGCCGTGCCATTTTCCTGGTTTCGCGAGTCGCTCGCGACAGTGGTCATCCCGATATCGCTTGGCAGTTCGCGGAAGCAAATATGAAAGCGCTGCTCGCCAAAGTCGACGCGGCAGGTGCAAATCGCTACGCGGCCAGTCTGTTTACCTTTTTCTCCGATGGCCCGCGTGCTGACGAATTAAAAAACTACGCCGCAAAAAGCTTAGCCGCGGCAAGTGCGCCCGAAGTAGCTAAAGTCGTCGACGAAATTCAGTTCCGCGCGGAATTCAGAGACCGTTTCGCATCTCAATTACCGGCGCTCATTCACAGCGGCGCGAAATAAATCGGGTTACAGGCGACGCTCTGGAAGGAGCCGCGAGGGCCTCGAAGACTAAACGTCAACAATTGCTGCAGTGCACTTCCGCGGAGCGGCCTATTTGTTTGATTGGGTTCCCTCATTTTGGGTACTGATCCACAAGCGCATCGGAATCATCGAAGAATCGACGAAGCCATGCTTCCGGAAAAACGCCTGCGCCACATTTTCGGGGCGATCGGTCAGCAGCGTGATTCGGAGAAAGTTTTTCTTCCTCGCAAAATCAATCGCGTGTTCGAGAAGCCTGTTGCCGTAGCCGTGACCTTGATATTGCGTGTGCACGACTAGGTCCTCCAAGAGCATAACGAACCCGCCTTCTGCCGTGCTGATGGTGAAAAGCAAATTGATCATGCCGACGATTGCGCCATTGCGCCGCAGCACAAAAACGCGGCCACGACTGGGCTGTTCGAAAATGAGCCGCAACCCGCGGAGCTGTTTGTCTTTATCGGGACGGAAGTCACCCTCCTGAGCGAACAATTCGCGGAGCATTTCCGACAACTCGTCCAAGTCGGCTTCAGTTGCCGGCTCGATCACGACATTTTCTTTCTCCGCCATATCGGTGCGAGCGTTATTTCAGAAATGCGCCCTGTTGGCAACTGCGTAAATTGGAGCCTCTTGCCTGATGGCGATAACGCAGTCGTCGTACGAAATCGGGCGCACCTCATAATTTCTCCAGCCCAGTGTCGTTGACAATGCTGTCCGGGCCCCTAATGTAACCGCTCTCAAACGGGCCGGAGCAAGTTCACGGTTTATGAAACGCACTTATCAGCCATCGAAACGAACGCGTAAACGTCAGCACGGTTTTCGCGCGCGTATGCGAACAAAGGGCGGCCGCGCTACTCTTGCGCGCCGGCGCCAACGCGGTCGCAAACGCCTGCTTCCAAAGGGCGTTGAATTGCACTACGCCCGCCATACGCAAGCTTGACCTTCGAAGTTCGAAGTCGGTGACAGGTTAGTGATCCTTCGCGTTACCACCAGGTGTCATTGCAAGCACGCAGCGAAATCCGTAAATCACGTCTCGCTCATTGCGGTCGACCACATTTCGATAGGAGGATTGCATTTCGAGACGGTTACTTGTGGCCCAGGAGCCGCCGCGCAGCACTCCCCAATCACGACCAGTTGCACTGTTGTCGCCTTTGTAAGTGTCGAGACACCATTCCCAAACGTTCCCGCCGAGATCGTATAGGCCGATCGAATTCGACTTAAAACTTCCGACGGGCAGCGTTGCGCTGCGTCGCTTTCCCGACGTTCCCGCATAATTGCCCGCGTCGTTTGGCCGAGGCCATTGTTTGCCCCAGGGAAATTCGTTCCTAATTTTGCCGTCGCGCGCTTCGGGCGTCGAACCGCTTTCATTCACCAAACCGACGGCCATGCTCCATTCGGCATCGGTCGGGAGCCGATACGCTTCTCGATCATCAATCAGATTTTCGTTTTGTTCCTTTTCGGTTAGCCATTTGCAAAACGCCACGGCGTCGAACCAGCTCACCTTTGCAGCCGGATCAGTTGGTGTCTGATGAAAATCGGGCGGCTCGTATCGCCGGCCGGTGGCCCTGCAAAACGCATCGTAATCTTGCACGCGCGTTTCCCAGATCGAAATCTGAACGTCGTCAAGGGGAACGAACTTCATGCCTAACGAATTGGTGAACGGCTGTCCGGACACAGGACCGACTGTCTTTTCCAAACGCGCTGCCAGAAACGTCTGCTGTTGCGGATCGACTTTCCCACTGACCGACCCCTGCTTGTGACCGGCCAGGCGCAGCTCGTACGTGACGTCGCCAGGCTTCACTTCCTCGATCACCAGCGGCGTTTGACCCAGATCTTTTCCGTTCGCCATCACAGTCGCACCGCCGGGCGCGCTAGTGATCTTGACGCTGCCATTTGCGAACATAAAATGCGCTGCGTTGTCTCGTTGCGCGACGACATCAATCCTTTGTTGTTCGTTAGGCCACCCGTCCAAATGCGCGACCAGTTCGTGCGAACGCGCGGGCAGATCCAGACGGAGCGGCGTGCGTCCCCGCGATTGTCCGTCCACCAAAATCTCGGCGCCGCCGGGTTCGCTTGTAATGTTTGTGAGCGCCCTAACAAACGCGAAGGATTTATTCGCCGTGTCGCCGCGCTGCACATCGACATCGCCGCGCATTTCCCAGTCGTCGTGGCGCGCGACGATCGAGTATTTGCCGGTTGGAAGATCAGCTACCGTTTGCGGGGTTACGCCTTCGCGCGAAACCTGCCCGTCCTCGCTCCGTAATGAGAACTGTGCTCCGGGCGGTTCGGATTGGATTTGAAGAGCGCCTTTGCTTCGCACCAGTCGAAACGGCGGCAGATCTGGTAACTGTTTGCGTCTGAAGTCAACATTCGTTTCCACCGGTTCGTATCCCGGGCTCATAATCCGGAGATTGTATTTACGGGGTTCCAAGTCTGCGAATGTCGCCGGGCTTTTTTGCGCATGATCGCCTAAAACGACGAGGGCGCCCCCCGGTTCGGTCCGGATTGTCGTTTGCAGGTGAAGATCACCGCTCGATTGCGACGGCTTTAGCCAAAATCCGATTGCGGCGGCCAGGAGAACCACGAGCAACAACGTCGCCAGCAAAATCTTTGCGCGCGATTTTCGTGGGCGTTCACCTTGCTTCAGTGCAGTGAGGTCGCGATGCATTTCCGCGGCCGAGCCGTAACGTTTGTTCGGATCGTTGGCGCATGCTTTCACCAGCACGTCGTTGAGTAGCAGCAGACGTTCGCGATCCGGGCGTGCGCTCAATTGCGAATCGACCTCCGGAAAATCGAGCCGGTCTTTTCCGGTGCAGGTTTCGTAAAGAAGTTTGCCCAGACTGTAAATGTCCGCGCGCGGCGTGCCCGGCCCTTCCGGCGGAATGTAACCTTCCGTGCCAACGAATGAACGCTGTCCGCTGGCCGCCACCAATCCGATGTCGGCCAACTTCGGCACGCTTTCGCTGAAAATGATGTTCGACGGTTTGATATCGCGATGGGTCAGCCCGCGTTTGTGCAATGCTTCAAGCGCCTCCGTTAACGAAAGCCCGAGCCTTATCGATTCGTCAGCGGAGAAGCGTTTGTGTCGGGCGAGATCGCTCTTCAGTGTGCGTGGTTCGTAGCTGCCAATATCGATCTTGCGTCCGTCCAAATGGTCGTCCGCCAGTTCCATGCTGTAGTAGAGATATTCGGCGGTCCGTCCGACGTGCAGGATGTTGATAAAGCCAGCATGCCCTCGAGAGATCGGCTCGAAAGCTGACATCCCTTCGAATTCTCGGAGAAACATGCGCTCGCTTTCGAACGTGCTGCGATAGACGATTTTCACCGCGCGAAATGCGCCGGTCACAGTCCGCGCCAGCCAAATCTCACCGTAAGCGCCGCGCCCGATTACGCGCAGCAATTCGTGATCGGGAATAATTGGTATCTGAGCCGTAACCTCGTCGGGAATGGCCGATCTTACACAAGCGGTGACGGCGAAGCAATTCCGGGTAGCGCACGCGTCTCGCGTGCTGGCGAAGGCCTCTGGCGTTCGCGAACTTCTCTCGTGACTATCAATATCGCCGGGCAGTGAGCGATCAATGAAAAATTCGTTTCGGCGCGACGCCGAAACCAGACACCCGAGACGCGTGCGCTACCCATGGGCGAAATTTCGCTCGCTGCGTTCGAGTGCCTTAACCTCCTTCTTCAACAGCGCGCCGACTCGATGTCGCGCCAGATACACCTGGCCGATATTGACTCCCAATCGCGCGGCAACTTTCTGTGCCGGCCATTCCTTGCGCACGTAACAATCAAAAATCTGAAACTGCTTCGGCTCGATTTGCTTTTTCACCCGCGCGATCGCTGCCTGAAATAAATTCTCCTTCCACTCGGTTTCCCAGACCGCATCCAAATCAATGCCGCGCAAATCGGGGATACGCTCAATTGTTGCCGTCGCGCGGTCGTCGGATAAACGAGGACGTTTCGGATTGCCGGGTTCGCGTTTGCGAAACTGATCGGCAATTCGCCAGCGCGTGATCTGCAACAGCCAACCTTTAAACGAACCAATTGCCGGATCGTATTTCAACTTGTCGATGTTCTTCGCAACCGTGATGACGGTTTCCTGCACCACTTCCTGTGCTTCGGCATCAGTGAGACCGGATCGTCGCGCGGCTGAGTAGATCAGCTTCGAGTACGTGTCGAAAAACTCCTGCCAACGCAATTGATCGCCCCAATCGGCCAAACAATCGACCAAGCTACGCCGCGTCCCGACCAAGCTGGGCTGTTTCACACCGATCTTCTAACTCCGGGAACCGACCTCGGGCAAGGTGGATCGGCTTCTCCGAAGACGATCGGGAATCGCGAAGCCAAATCCAATTCCGAACGCGTTGAGGACAATGCGTTCCACCTTTTTTCTGAAAGATTTTCGCGAGGCGCCCGTATTCCCCTCATGAACACGCCCGAGCTTCCCTCTAAACTGAACAAATCCACCTCGCGGATCGCCCGCGCCCTCCGGGGATTCGCTGAGCTAATTTTTGGAAACATCTCCTGGCGACCACCGAGCTGGCTGAGCCGATCCGTCGACTGCTGCGGTCGCTTTGGACGCGCTCATCCGAGGCTAATCGCGTCGGGTTTGATCGCGATTCTTCTGATTTCGTGCGGCGGAGCGTGGACCTGGAAGTGGTATTCGCATCTCCCGAAACCCAGAAAAGTTTCGGCCAAGATCGTTCCAGTTGAAGTCACCAAACTGGAGAAAGAACTGAAGTTCCCGCGACTAGTGGTTTATTTCAGCGAATCTGCTGCGTGCCTCGAAGACTTAAAAAAGCCGTCGGTGCAAGGCGCGCGACTCGAGCCGCATTTGGACGGCGCATGGCACTGGGCTCAGGCCGATATTCTCGTGTTTGAACCGAGCGAAGATTGGCCGGCTGATCAAAAATTCAGAGTGATCTTCGACAAGAATTTCTTCCCGCGCCATGTCTTAATGGAGCGGCTCGCCTATGAAACACGCACGCCCCCATTCTCAATCACCGTTAAAGAACTGGAAATTTACCAGGACCCGACAAATCCAACAAGACGCGAAATCAGTGCGACCTTGGAGCTGACGCATGCGGTCGATCCCGGCGAATTGGAGCGACACGTCCAACTCACGATGGTTGGCGGTTCAAACATTTTTCCGCCTAACGACCCGGCCCCGCATTTTACAACGAGCTACGGGTTACATCGTCGCATCGCTTACATCCACAGCTCGCAAATCGTGCTGCCAGAGCACGAGGATTTTCTCCACTTAACGGTGACGAAAGGTCTTCGCACCGTGCAAGGCGGCGCGCAGACGCGGGACGCAATCGAGCAGAAACTCCGGATCCCGTCAGTCGCCTCGATGTTTCAGATCGATTCCATTCAAACAACTGTCGCGCGCAACAAAAGCGGTGAGCCCGAGCAATTGATCGTGCTCACCACGACCGCCGACATCAGCACCCGCGACTTGTCGAAAGCTCTCCAGGTCCGTTTGCTCCCCAAACGCAAACTTTCCGACGTCGAAAAAGCTGCCGAAGTCGAAACGGAAGGGGACCTCGACGAAACCTCCAATGAGTCCGCTGCTTCGAACGAAGAAACTGATTCCGATGATGATTCAGTGGGATCGCAAGTAAAAGAAACCGAGCTTTGGAAAAGTGCGACCGATGTTCCCGACGACGTTCTTGACGCTGCACGTCCAGTGGCATTCGCGCCGATGGAGTCCGAAAAGCCGCTGGGTCGGCAGCATGCGTTTCGAGTGCGCGTTGAAAGCGATGGCGAGCTTTACGTCCGTGTGAACAAAGGCGTGCAGGCGTTTGGAGGTTTTCCGTTGAGCGAAGATTATAACGCTGTCGTCGCGGTCCCGGCGTTGCCGCGCGAAGTCCAGATCGAAGGCCAGGGCGGTCTGCTCGCGCTCAATGGCGAGCAAAAGCTGTCGATCCGCTCCCGCGGAATCAGCGCAATCGAATACGAGATTGCGCGGGTCGCCACGACGCAGATCAATCATCTGGTCAGCCAAACCGAGGGAAGATTCGAGCAACCGCATTTTCGCAACTCCGAACTCTTCAACGAGGAGAACATTTCCCGCATCGCGCTCGAGCAGCAGGGCATCGCGCTCGAGAACAAATGGAAAGCAAACTATTCGGCGTTCGAGTTTTCCGAGCATCTACGCAAGCCGGCAAACGGCGGTAGCGAGCGCGGTCTGTTTTTCGTAACGGCGCGCGGTTGGGATTCAGATAAGAAAAAAGCGATCAAAGCGGTCAGCGACTCACGTTTCATCCTCGTCACCGACACCGGGATCCTAACGAAGAAAAACGCTGACGGCAGCCACGATGTTTTTCTCATATCAATCAAAGAAGGGACGCCGCTGCCGAATGTGGTTGTCGATCTTTTGGGCAAAAACGGCATCGCTATCCAAAGCGCTACGACGGACTCCAATGGTCATTGCACGTTCGGATCGGTCGGGAAATCGACGCAGGAGAAAACGCCGGTCGCATTCGTGGCGCGTAACGGAGACGACGTATCGTTCATCCCGTACAATCGCGAAGATCGGCAACTGAACTTTTCGCGGTTCGACATCGACGGCGCGGACAGTGTTCTACCAGAAAACCTCGATGCATTTGTGTTCACCGAGCGGGGTGTTTACCGGCCCGGCGACGACGTTCACATCGGCATCGTCGTGAAGCAGCGCAACTGGAATGGCAAGCTCGGAGGGCTTCCGATTGAAACCGAAGTGGTAGACGCGCGAGATCACCCGGTTCAAACCAGGAAAGTCAATTTGCCCGACAGCGGATTCACCGAGCTGACTTATCAAACGGCCAATGACTCGCCGACCGGCCTCTACATCTTCAATGTTTACCTCGTTAAGAACAGCAAACGCGCCACGTTGCTCGGTTCGACCACGGCGAACGTGAAAGAATTCGTGCCGGATCGAATGAAAATAGAGACGCGGCTTTCGCAAAATGCACCGCACGGTTGGATCCAGCCAAAGGAAATGCGCGCCGCAGTTGTGCTCGCAAATCTTTATGGAACGCCGGCAACCGATCGCAAGGTAACCGCGCGCCTGGAGCTCACGCCGAGCGCATTCTCTTTCTCAGAATTTCCAAAGTACATCTTTTTCGATCCGCTGTTCGACGAGAAGAAAGAACGGCATGAACAGACGATCGAGCTTGGTGAGAACAAAACCGACTCTGGCGGCAAAACGGAATTTGATCTGCAGCTCGAGCGTTTCGCCGACGCGACTTACTCCATGCGTTTGATTGCGGAAGGATTCGAGGCGGAAGGCGGCCGCAGTGTTACGGGCACAGTAGACGCGCTCGTTTCAGCTTTGCCCTATGTGATCGGCTGGAAACCCGACGGCGACTTGCGTTACATCGAGATGGATAAACCGCGCATGGTCGATCTTATCGCCGTCGATCCGCAGCTCAACCGCATCGCGCTGGCAAACGTGACTGCGAACGTGATCGCGCAGGAACAGGTGTCCGTTCTGACCAAGCAGGAGAACGGCAACTTTGCTTACGAGTCGGTTTCGAAAGAGCGCGTCGCGAAATCGGAAAAGATTTCGGTTTCTGCAAACGGCCTTCACTACACGCTCCCTACGGACGAGCCAGGCAATTACGTGTTCGAGTTGCGCGACGATCAGGATCGACGTCTAGCCAAACTGCAATTCTGCGTGATTGGCCGCGGCGCAGTTTCGCGGTCACTCGAAAAGAATGCCGAACTGCAAGTCAAGCTTGACCGCGCGCAGTACAACAGCGGCGACGAAATCGCGGTCAGCATCACCGCTCCTTATTCTGGTAGCGGATTAATTACTATCGAGCGCGACCGCGTTTACACGCAGCAATGGTTCCACACGGACTCGGCTAGCAGCGTCCAGCACATTCGTGTTCCAGAAGATTTCGAAGGCAGTGGTTACGTCAACGTCGCGTTCGTCCGCGCATTGGATTCGAAGGAAATTTTCGTGAGCCCGCTGAGCTACGGCGTCGTGCCATTCACCGCGAACAAAGAAAAGCGCCGGCTCAACGTTGAAATCAAGGCATCGGCCAATGCGAAGCCGGGCGAACCATTGCACATCAATTACAAGACAGATCGGCCCAGCAAGATCGTCATCTTCGCGGTCGACGAAGGGATTCTTCAAGTCACCGATTACAAAACGCCGGACCCGCTCGGGTTTTACTTCCGCAAATGCATGCTGCGCGTCGACACGGCGCAGATTGTCGATCTGATCATTCCGGAATTTTCGCTGCTGCGCTCAGTGTCGGCATTCGGCGGCGGCGGCGACATCCAACGCCTGAATCCTTTCAAGCGGGTTACGGAAAAGCCAGTCGTCTTTTGGTCGGGTATCGTCGATGCCGATAGCACCAAGCGCGAAGTCGTTTATAACGTGCCTGATTATTTCGATGGCACGCTGAAGATCATGTCTGTCGCGATCGCGGAGGATGCGGTGGCTTCGGTCGAGCGCGAGACTCTGATTCGCGGGCCGTTTGTAATTACACCGAGCGTGCCGGTGCTCGCTGCGCCTGGAGATGAATTCGAAACGGGCGTGACCGTCGCCAATAACGTGGAAGGCTCCGGCCCGAACGCCGAGATCGAACTGCGCGCGCAAACCAATGAGCAACTGTCGATCGCGGGCGGCGCGTCGCTGACGTTGCATATTGCTGAAGGCCGAGAGCAAACAGCGATCTTCAAGTTCCGTGCAACGGACAAGCTCGGGTCCGGAGAAATCACGTTCATCGCGCGTGCAAACGTCCAGCAAACAAAGCGCCGCGCCACGCTGAGCGTGCGGCCGCCTGTCCCGTACATGACTGACGTGCGCAGTGGCAGCTTTAAAGAGAGGATCGAAATCCCCCTGACTCGCGAGATGCATCCGGAATTTCGCAAACTCGATGCGACGGTCTCAGCGCTTCCGCTCGGTCTCGCGCGCGGGCTCGATGCGTACCTGAAAGATTTTCCGTTCGGCTGCAGCGAACAAATCACCAGCGGCGCGTTCTGCCGGTTGATGCTGGCTGATGAAGCCGACTTCGGTTTGAGCCGCGCCGAGATCAATACGCAACTCGAACGCACGTTTGGCGTCCTGGCGCGCCGGCAAAATGACCAGGGCGGTTTCGGCTACTGGGTGCCGGAGACCGGCGATTCAATCACCTTCGTCTCGGCATATGTGATGGATTTTTTGAGTGAATCGAAAGCCGTGGGATTCGTGCCGCCGCCGGAAATATTTGCGAGCGGCCTGCGCAACTTGCAAAAAATGGTCACACGGGAGCCGACAGACTTCGCTGATGCGCGCACGGTCGCTTACGGGATTTACGTTCTCACACGCGAAGGTGTTATTACGACAAACTACATCTTGAATCTGCGCGATTGGCTCGAAAAGCATGAGCACGATCGGTGGCAGAAAGATATCACGGGCGTTTATCTCGCCGGCGCGCTGCATCTACTTCACAAAGACGCTGAGGCTGAGCGTTTGATCGACAGTTACAAGATGGATAATCGCGACACGATTGAGCGCGACGATTTTTGTCAGTCTCTCGGCATGAATTCGCAATACATCGCCGTGATCGCTCGTGAGTTCCCCGCGCGGTTACGCAAAATTTCAGCCGAGCAATTCCAACACATTCTCAAACCGATCGGTGATGGCGATTTCAACACGCTTTCCTCTGCTTATGCAGTGCGTGCTTTGAAGGCGTACTCGCATGCAATAGCGCAAAACCCGCCGGACCTAACGATCACCGAGGTACGCAAGGATAAAAAGGAGGCCCGGCTGACAGGCGGAACGAAGCCGCTTTTGCGCTCTGAGTTTTCAGGTAACGCGAGCGCATTGCGCTTTGCGAGCAGCCCGAAGCTGAGCGGCCCCGGCGCGTTTTTCCAAATCGTTGAAGCAGGCTTCGACGATCACGCGCCAACTGAGTCGCTCACGAATGGCTTGGAGATTTATCGAGAAATTCTCGGCAAAAATAATGAAGCGCTCACCAGCACACACGTCGGCGAGCAAATCCACGTGCGACTGCACGTTCGCAGTTTACAGCGGGAACCGATCACCAACGTGGCAATCATCGACCTTTTGCCGGGCGGATTCGAAGTTGTCGATTCCGCGGCGCGCACCGGGGCATCATCAATTAATGGCGTCGATTACGTCGATGTCCGTGAGGACCGCGCGGTATTCTTCGTCACCGCGCCGACGAACGCGCTCGAGATCGATTACCAAATCAAATCGTGTAACCGCGGCCAGTTCATCGTGCCGCCCGTGTTCGCGCAGTCCATGTACGATCGCAATATGAAAGGCCGCGGCGTCGGCGGAAAAATTACGGTGACCGAATGAGTGCGTTGTTCGAAAGTTCTGGGGAGCGCACGCGGCCTCGCGTGCTGCTGCTGGCGGCCTCGCCGGCGGCTCCCTGGCGGCCGACTGATAGTGAACGTTCGAGTGTTCGGCGCGGCCGCCGAACACGGCACGCGAGCCGCGTGCGCTCCCCAGCAATTCGCAATCTGCGCGGCTCGCTTAGTAATGGAATTGTTTTTTGTGCAGTTATCGCTGCGGTCTGGCTGGCGCTCCCGAAACCGCCGCTGCTTGATGGGATTTCGTTTTCCCAATGCGTGCGTGACCGCAACGGCAAATTGCTCCGGGTCACCCTTAGTGCCGACGAAAAATTTCGGATTTGGACGCCGCTGGAAAGAATTTCGCCGGACCTGATCGGTGCCACGCTGCGCTACGAAGATAAATATTACGCCCATCATCCGGGTGTGAACCCGATCGCACTTGCCCGCGGCGTGGCGGAACTCCTGCGTTTTCATCGAGCGACTACAGGCGGGTCGACCATCACGATGCAATTGGCCCGCCTTCGCTTTCACCTTCGCACCCGAACGATTTCCGGAAAACTCGAGCAACTCATGCGGGCACTTGAGTTGGAACGGCATTACTCAAAGAATCAGATCCTCGAAGCGTATCTGAATCTCGCGCCGTACGGGCGCAACATCGAAGGCATTGGCGCCGCGAGCGAGATTTACTTCGATAAGCCTGCGACAAAACTAAGCCGGCCAGAAGCAATCGCGCTCAGCGTGATCCCGCAAAGCCCAAGTCGCCGCGCGTTACATACCGATCGCGATAATCGTTCGGTGAATCTGGCGCAATCCAGTTGGTATGATCGCGCCGGGTCCGACACTGACGCGGAATTTTCGATGCGCGAATTTCGTCCGCGCATGCAAACGGAGCGAAAATTCATCGCGCCTCATTTTGTTCAGCAGGTGCTCGAGACGGTAGGGTCGGCGCGCTGCGCCGACCGGACGCCGCAGCGCGGCGTCCCTACCAACATCGTTACCACACTCGATTTGGAAAAACAGAAAGCGATTGAGCGAAGGGTAACCGATTACGTCGCGAATAATCGCAATCGCGGCATCGAAAACGCAGCGGTGTTTCTGGTCGATACCCGTACAATGGACGTGGTCGCTCAAATCGGTTCGGCGGATTTCTACAAGGCCGACATTAACGGCCAGGTCGACGGAACGCGCAGTCCGCGCTCGCCGGGTTCGACGTTGAAACCGTTCGTTTACGCGCTGGCGCTCGAGCAAGGATTGATTCATCCGTTATCGATTCTGGCAGACGCACCGCGCAGTTTCGGCGAATACAATCCCGAAAATTTCGATCGCGAATTTCTCGGACCGATCCGCGCATGCGATGCGCTCGCACGCAGCCGCAATGTGCCGGCAGTTGAACTCGCGTCGAGCCTTGCGCATCCCACGCTTTACCAATTTCTGAGCACAGCCGACGTACGTCTGCCGAAAGCCGAATCGTTTTACGGTCTCGCGCTTCCGCTGGGTGGTGCGGAAGTTTCGCTGCAGGATTTGGTGCGGCTCTATGCAGCGCTTGCGAACAATGGAGACCTGCGACCACTGCGATTCACGGCGCGCGACCCCACTGCAAAGCCTAAGAGAATTCTTTCGCCGGAAGCCGCGTTTCTGACTCTGGAAATGCTTGGAAATGTGCCGCGACCGGAAATGAATTGCACCGATGGAAATCACAGCGCGCGAGTTTATTGGAAGACGGGAACGTCGCATGGTTTTCGCGACGCCTGGTCAATCGCAGTGTTCGATCATTACGTGCTCGGGGTTTGGGTTGGAAATTTCGATGGGCGCGGCAACCCGGCGTTTGTCGGCCGTACTGCGGCAGCGCCGCTGCTGTTTCAGATTATCGATAGTCTGCGGGCGGCGTGGCCGGAACCAACAGTGCCGCATCAACCCCTGCCGGGAGCAAATTTAAAACGCGTAGAGTTCTGCGCGTTGTCGGGGAATCTTCCGAACCGGTGTTGCACGCAACACGTCGAAGGTTGGTTCATTCCCGGGGTGTCGCCTATCAAAACCTGCGATGTGCATCGCGAAGTGCTGGTTGATACCGCCAGCGGACTGCGCGTTCCCGTCGACGACGGCACACGCCATTTGAAACGCGAAGTTTATGAATTCTGGCCCGGCGACTTTCTCACGCTGTTCGAGCAAGCCGGAATTCCACGCAGAGTTCCGCCTCCCTTCCTGCCGGACACTGGCAGCGAGTTTTCCAGTCGGGTCGGACAGAAACCGATAATTGTGTCTCCGAACAACAAAGAAATTCTCCTCGTTTCGAAAAAGACAATTCCGCTACGCGCGAAAGCAGATGCGGACGTGCGTGAAATTTTCTGGTTCGCCGGCAAGCAATTCATTGGCAAGGCCGCACCGAATCAGGTTGTCGAGTGGGCCGCAGTCGCCGGCGATTACGAAGTCACCGCGCTGGACGATCATGGCCGGGCCGGTTCGCATAGCGTCGTTGTCAGATAGAGAGCAACAATCGTAACGACAAAAAATTATTTCGCCGACTACAACTTTTGAATCCAAAGGCGAGGGGAGCTGCATCTCAATGAAAACAAAGAAGGCTCCTTATGATGCAGGATTTCAGGTTCGCTGTGCGGCAACTTCTCAAGACGCCGGGATTTACAAGCGTTGCGGTATTGACGCTTGCCCTGGCAATTGGCGTTAACTCGGCCATTTTCGCGCTGATCAACGGCGTGCTGCTGAAGCCGGTGGTGCCGGTCCGGCCTGCCGAAGTCGTGAATGTGTTCACCGCTCGACAAAACGCGAGCCACGACTATCGGCAGTTTTCGTATAACGAATACCGCGAGCTTCGCGAGAACGGCGGAGATGTGTTTGTCGATGTAGCTGCCCTTGAGTTCGCCGTCGCAGGTATCGGGCGCGATCACGAGATGCGCCGCAGCTTCGCTTTCCTGACTTCGGAGAATTATTTCCCGATGCTGGGCGTGCAGGCGTTTCGCGGCCGGTTTTATAACGCTGAGGAAAGTAAACCGAATGCGAACATGGCTGTAGTTGTATCAAGCTACGGCTTTTGGAAACGCAACGGCGCTCGCGATGATTTTGTCGGTAGCGCGCTACAGATTAATGGCCAGCCCTACACCGTAATCGGCATCGCGCCGGATGGATTCAGCGGCGCGAACGCGTTGATCGCGCCGGACGTCTGGCTGCCGCTCGGTATTCGTTCGCAGTTCGGCTCAGCTTTCGGCGATTCCGAAACGACGCACGACCTGTTGGATCCGAAGAATTACACTTTCAATCTCGTCGCGCGGATGCGGTCCGGTCTGACTATGGACGCGGCGAAAGCCCGTTTGCCGGTGCTGGCGCAACGGTTAAATGCGATTCAACCAGACAGCAGCGAAAGCACCCGGGAGATACAAATTCAAACGCCAGCACGATTTGGCCTAAGCACGCAACCGGAGAACGACGGACCACTCACGCTGGTGGCGACATTGCTTATGGCGATGGCCGGAGCAGTCCTTCTCATCGCCTGTTTGAATCTTGCGAATATGTTGCTCGCACGCGGCACATCGCGTTCGAAGGAAATCGCAGTGCGGCTGGCTGTCGGCGCATCACGCTGGCAGATCGTCAGGCAATTGTTGTGCGAAGGGTTTCTACTGGCTGTTTGCGGCGGCGTCATCGGCCTGATTCTTAGCGCCTGGTGCAACGATGCTTTACTCCAACAACTGCGCGGATTGCTCTCTTCTGTCAATTTCTCTCTCGTCGTGAAATTGCGGCCCGATGTGACTGTGCTTGCAATCACTCTGTTGTTTTGCCTCATCGCGACGATGCTTTTCAGCCTCGGCCCGGCGTTGAAGGCAACAAAGGCCGATCTTGTTAAGGATCTGAAAGAGCAAGTCGGCGAACCGGCCCGCATCGGTCGTTTGAGTCGTTTCTTCGCGCCACGTCACATTTCGGTGATGGCGCAAATCGCGCTTTCGCTGATGTTACTTTTCGCTGCCGGCTTATTCTTCCGTGGAGCGCTCAAGGCAGCGGGCCTTAATCCGGGGTTCGCTGCGCGTGGCGATATCATTAGTGAATTCGATTTCAGTTTGGTTAAGAAAGCGCCGGCGGATTCGCGTCGCTTGATCTTCGACATGGTGCGACGCGTACGAGAGCTGCCCGGAGTAACCGCGTCGGCTACCGGCACCATGCTGCCGTATTCCGATTTCACCAGCGCGCGCCGAGTTATTCGCACAAAAGACGCGATGCCTAACGACCCAAAGGCGCCGGATCCGAGCGTCAATTCACTCTTTACCGCGATCACGCCCGGTTACTGTGAGGCGCTTGGGATCAAACTGCTGCGAGGCCGCGATTTCACTCAGAGCGAATCCGAAAACAAGGATGCGCGACGCGTGGCAATGATCGACGAGGAAATGGCAAAAAAACTTTTTCCGAACGAAGACCCGATCGGTCAGCACATTCGCTACACGAATCCGCCGAAAGACGGTTCGCCTAACGACATGGAAGTTGTCGGTGTGGTGAGTAAGCACCGGCATAGCGTTGACAACGATTCCCTGATTTGCCGTTTATTCGTGCCATTGGCACAAGGATACAGCGGCCAAACCTTTCTACACGTGCGGCTCAACACAGAGGATCGCCATGCGGTTGCAGCGTTTATTCCGGCGCTTCGACAAGCGTTGCGCGAAATCGATCCCGATCTGCCGCTGCTACAGATGACCCCATTTGTAGACCTAATGGAGAGGTCGCCGAACCTTTGGATCGTTAAACTTGGCGCAACTCTCTTCGGTGCTTTTGGTGCGATCGCGCTCCTGTTAGCCGTCGTCGGTGTTTATGGTGTGAAAGCTTATGCCGTGGCATGCCGGACCCGCGAGATCGGCATCCGCATGGCCCTGGGTGCACATAGGCGTGACGTATTCGCGCTCATTATGCGGCAGGGGGCGATACAAACGGCGCTCGCGATTGGCGCTGGCCTTCTTCTTTCACTGGCTGCCGGGCGCGTCCTGGCCAAAATCCTGTATGACGTAAGTCCGAGCGATCCGTTGGCGCTTATTATCGCAACTGTGATGCTCGCGAGCGCGGCGCTCCTTGCTTGTTTCTTCCCGGCCAACCGCGCCACTCGCGTGAATCCGATAACGGCGCTGCGAACCGAGTAAAGGCTACTGTTTCCGCTTAACGTCCATTGACCGGCTCAGACAAACCGATTTGACTCCCGCCGTCTCACGATATCTTCTCCGCTTAAATCATCACATACTAAATGTCCGCCACATTATGATCCAATCCTCACGTTTTCCTTCGCTTCTCATTTCCGCTGTGTTTACATTTGTTTTCGTCGCGGGAACGCTCCTGTCTGGCAACCTGCTCGCGGCGGACGAGAAAAAAATCGAGTTCCCCGGCGCCAGCCAGCACTCGGTCGTAAAACAGCGTGTCGGGTTGACCGATGTCGAGGTGGATTATTCGCGCCCGAACAAGAACGGCCGCGAGATCTTCGGCGGCTTGGTGCCGTACGGAAAGCTCTGGCGCACGGGCGCTAACGCGGTGACCAAAATTAAGTTTAGCCGCGCGGTGACACTCGGCGGTAAGGAGATCCCAGCCGGTGAGTACGCACTTTTCACGATTCCAACAGCGAACGAGTGGACTATCATTCTCTCGAAAGACGCGAAGGTGCAGAGCGCAGCCGATTACAAGCAGGAGAACGACGCCGCGCGTATCACGGCAACTCCGGAACCCCTTCCGATCACAATCGAGACGTTCACGATCGCGCTGAATGATGTGAAAGGGGCTTCCGCAACGCTGGATCTCCTTTGGGATAAAACGCGCGTCCCAGTGAAGTTGAGTACAGACGATGTCGAGCAGGTAAGCAAACAACTCGATGCAGCCGTGAGCGCAGGGACTGCGCTCGATCCGCGCACCGCCTATCAGGCTGCGGCCTTTTACTACGACAATAACAAGGATATGAAACAGGCGTCGAAGTGGATCGACCAGGCGCTGGAGAAGAATCCGGACGCATACTTCATGCACTACAAGAAGGCGCAGATTCAGGCGAAGCTTGGCAACAAGAAAGAAGCCACTGCCTCGGCGCAAAAGGCGATCGACATCCTGAAGAAAGACAAAGCGCCAGACGAATCCGCGATCAAGAACGCGCAGCAGATCATTGACAGCTCAAAGTGAAGGATCGAGGTCGCTCGGCCTCATCCGAAAGCAGGTCGATTGCTCCTTCGCTGCTATTGACTTCTAACGACCGCCTTTTTTTTCTGTGGTGCCTGTGTTGGGCTTGGAGGTGCCCGTAACACCTCGACCACCTTTCACGTCCTTTGTCGGCTGCAGGTCACGAATTTTGGCCTTCTTAAGTCGGCGCCAAACGGAGTGAACTACATTGATATTCGGCGTTTGTTCCTCCATGGCCGCTCCAGAGCTTAACGGACTGATAGAACACTCGCAACATTTTATAGTTTATTAACTTTGAACCTATGATCGCTCCAGCGATTCCTGCTCCTGAGTCGCTCTCGGGAAGGGGACCGAGAGCCTCGACTTTCTTGCTAAAATGCTGTAGAAAGCTGCTCTTGATGTCCAGCACAGAGTCAGTTTCGCCTCACGATGTAATCGTGTGCGCGTGCGGAACTCAGGAGTATACGGCGGGCGATGCTGTCGATGCGGCCGTTTTCCGAGGCGAACTAGAGCCAAAATGGCAGGCTTTTCTACGCCACGTCGCAGCGGAAGAGCGTGCAGACGAATTGGAATTAGAGTTGGACGAGTCCGCCATTTCTGCTGCGGCCGAAGAGTTTCGTTATCGCCATGATCTGATCACAGCGGAGGAGACGGAAAAATGGCTGGCGAATCGCGGCCTCACATTTGAAGACTTCAGCGATTACTTCGCCCGGCAGTATTGTGTGGGTGCCGTTGGTGAAAACTTATCGCCCGAGCGAATCGAATACACCTCCGCAGCGCCAGAGCTGCGCGACTTGTTCCTAGCGGAGTTGATTTTTTCCGGGGCGCTGGAGGAGATTACCACTAAACTTATGTGGCGTCTGGCGGCGCGTTGCGCTGGAAAGGAGCCAACATCAGAGGCGATCGCTGCCGAAAAGCGTAAATTCTTAACTCGAATTGCCATTGAACCAGCGATGCTAACCTCTTGGCTGGAGGAAATGGGCCGCGATTCGCAGTGGTTGGATGAAATGCTTGCCGTCGAGGCGGCGTATGAGGCGCTTTGCGATGCGGTCCTGGTTCCGGAAGCACGCCAACGTGAATTGATGGCTGTGCGATTGCGCCTGACACGATTTGAAATCGAACTGATCGAGTTGGAATCGCACGATGCCGCGAGGGAAGCGCTGTTCTGCGTGCGGGAGGACGGAATGTCAATGGAGGAAGTTGCGACTGAGGGACGGTATCCATATCGACGAGCCAACTTTCTTCTGGAAGACCTCCCGGCAGATGCGCAGCAGAAATATTTAAGCGTCTCGCAAGGGGACCTATTGGAACCGATTCCGCACCACGACGGATTTGAACTCTCTCGCATCATCACAAAAGTCGAGCCCCTGCTAGAGGACTCAACCGTCAAATTACGCATCGACCAGCGACTGCTTAATCAGTATTTTTCAGACCTGACGACCAAATATACGAACCCGCGGCTGAGCGTTCCTCTTTCAGCGGAATGAAAATCCAAGACAGCGAAATTCTTCGGCGTTCATCGTTGTTCCGCTTTGTTTCTGATGAACATTTTCAGGCGATCGAGCCGCTCCTGCAGGAAGAACACTATGAATTCGGCGAGGTTATCGTAAAACAAGGCGATCCGGCCAATTCATTTTACGTTCTGACAAGCGGGCGGGCGCGTGCCCTGAAGATCAAGCCGGATGGTGAAGAAATCCCATTGGGACTACTGAAGCCGGGCGACTCTTTCGGCGAGGCTGCTTTAGCAGAGGGCGGAATACGAAATGCGACCGTGCGCTGTAGCACCGCAGTAGATGTCCTGCGGATCGATCGCGATGATTTTCTTCAACTCGTCCGCCGCGTGCCTGACTTACAACAGTATATCGAGTCCACCGGTCGCAACCGTGCTCTTCAAAGTTTTCTATATCAGTTCAGCAATTTCGGGCGATTGCCGGCTCCCGTGTTGCGCGGAATGATCGACAAGCTAACCCCCGTCACGTTCGAAAAAGGCAATATGATCATTCGGGAAGGGGACAACGCCGGGCCGCTTTATGTAATCGAGAAGGGGCGGGCGCGCGCGTTCGCTGGCTTGAACGGACGAGAGCGCAACCTCGCGTTCTATCGCGAAGGCGATTTCTTCGGTGAATTGTCGATCCTCAACGACTCGCCGCGCGCGGCATCGGTGGAGGCATTCACAGACTGCCAATTGCTTTCCCTTGAACTGAAGTCCGTACGGGATCTCCGCCGGCGTTTTCCGGAATTCGATAAATTGTTAAGCGAGCGACTAGCCAGGTATGAGGCAAAAAACGAGGCGCGTGTTCCGCTCGATTTTGCGACGGAGCTGCTCCCTGCCGAGACACAGGTACACGATAAAGTGCAGCTCGATGGTCAGCAGCCCGCGAAGGACACCGATGGCCAAGAAGCGCCGTTCGCCGACGACCGAGGCCTGTTCCGGAAGCGCGGGAAACGCCTTCGAAAGATCGAGCATATCATGCAGATCGACGAGATGGATTGCGGCGCGGCCTGCCTCGGAATGATCTGCCGACACTTCGGTCGCAAGGTTAGCCTGGCAAGGATTCGACAGCTCTGTCACACCGCTACTGATGGCACCAGCCTAAAGGCGATTTCTCGGGCGGCCACCGAACTTGGGTTAGCGGCGCGTCCATTGAAAATCTCACATCGCAATCTCCCGGTTATGCCGCTTCCAGCAATAGTGCACTGGGAGGGCAACCATTGGATCGTGCTCTACGACGTTGATGAGCAATTTGCGCGCGTCGCCGATCCCGCGCGCGGGTTACGCAAAGTTTCGCTAAAGGAATTTGAGACGAAGTGGACTGGTTACACAGCACTGTTTGATTACACACCAGCATTCGAAGAAGCTCCGGAAACTAAGCCAACACTCGCTTGGATTCTGCCGTTTCTCTCACGATTTAAAATAATCTTACTGCAGGCGCTCGGACTGGCTGTCGCTGTTAGTTTCCTCCAATTACTGTTCCCAGTATTCACCCAAATCGTTGTTGATAAAGTCATCGTCGAAAACGACATCGGCCTGCTGAAAATCATTCTGCTAGGCATGCTCGCAGCGCTCGTTTTCGTCCAGCTCGCCACGCTTGCGCAGGAATACCTGCTGGCATTTGCAGCCGTGCGTCTCGATACGGCAGTTCTCGATTTCTTGAGCCGGAAACTCTTGTCTCTCCCAATGAGTTACTTCACAAATCGTCGAACCGGGGACATTCAGCGCCGGCTCGAAGGTGCGAGGCAAGTCCGGCAATTGGCAGTGACCCAGGGAGTTGGCGCGTTGCTGGCAGTCGTCTTTCTCCTGGGCGCACTCGTTTTAATGGCGATGTATAGTCCACTACTGACCATCGCGTTTCTGGCAACAACGCCTTTGTACGTGGGGTTAATGATTCTTTCGGTAAAGGTGTTGCGCCCCCTTTACCACGGGGTGGAAGAAAGTCAGGGCAAATACAGTTCGCATCAAATCGATGCGATCAAAGGGATTGAGGCTGTAAAAGCGGCAGCTGCGGAGAGCTCATTCCGTGACACTATGCTCAACGAGTTTCTCTCGGTGTCGCAAAAACTTTTCAAGGCGACGTTCATAGTGATGTCTTGGGACAGCGTCCTGCAAACTATTGGTCTGCTATCTACCGCGATTTTCCTCTGGGTCGGCGCCATGCAAGTCATTCACGGCAACTTGAGTGTCGGTGGTTTTGTTGCGTTTAGTTCACTCACTGCAATGGCATACGCAGGGATTTTGCGAGCGCTCGGAGTTTGGGACAACGTGCAGCTCGCTTCTGTCCTGCTGAATCGTCTGAATGACATTTTCGAACAAGAGCCGGAGCAGGGTCATGATCGCTCTCGACTCGTCCCCGTGCGCAGCCTCGAAGGGCATATCGAGTTGCAAGGAGTCAGTTTCAAGTATGGCGGACCTGAATCCCCCGACATCTTAAAGGATATCACGCTTGATCTTTTACCGGGACGCACGGTGGCATTCGTTGGCCGCAGCGGAAGCGGCAAGACAACGCTCATCAAATTGATCGCAGGCCTGCTTGAGCCGACGGAAGGCACAATCTTTTTCGACAATGTCGATTTAAAGACTCTGAATTATCGCGATGTGCGAAGGCACATCGGCACCGTTCTTCAGGACAATCACATGTTTAACGATACGATCGCGCGGAATATTTCATTTGGCGATCCTGAGCCGGACCTCGACCGCGTCCTTGCAGCGGCCCAGGCTGCCGCGGCCCACGAGTTCATCATGCGATTGCCCCTCGGTTACGAGACAAAGATTGGAGAATCAGGTATTTCCCTGTCCGGCGGTCAGAAGCAGCGCATCGCCATCGCGCGAGCGATCTATAATAATCCGCCAGTGTTGATCTTTGACGAGGCAACAAGCGCGCTGGATACAGAATCCGAACGGGCAATCCAGGACAACCTCGCTCGATTGCTCGCCGGGCGTACTACAATTGTGATCGCGCATCGTTTGAGCACCATTCGAGAAGCGCATTCTATCGTGGTCCTTGAAAAAGGCAGTGTTGCCGAGATTGGCACCCATGATGAGTTAATGGCACAGCGAGGCTTGTACTACTACCTTTCGAGCCAGCAACTCGGAATCTAAAAGAGATTTCGATGAGCGCGCAATTAACTCAACGTGACTCACTCGACGCGGAACCCGCGCTAGCACCACAAGAGCCGCCTCCCTGGGTCATTCGTTGGACAGCCTGGTTGTTAATTGCGGCGTTTCTCTGCGCCTTGCTGATCGCTGTTGTAATGCGATTGCCGGAAACGGTTGATTGCCGCTTTGTTCTAATACCCGCAACGGGTGCTGATCCGATTCAGGCTCCGCGGCAGGCGATAGTTAGCCGGGTAGTGGTCGAGGAAGGACAACCTGTAAAAGCCGGCGATGAGTTATATGTTCTACGCTCTGATGAGATCGGCGGCTGGGATACACTGTCTCGCACGCTCAACGAAGACTTACGGTCAAAGCAGGAAAGCCTCAACCGAAACGAGAGTGCTTTCGCTTCACAACTTGGAATTAAAAGCGCGGAAATCGAGCAGGCCAAGAGCGAGGTAAAGTTTAGGGAAAACCACGCGGGGACCAGCCGCGAGTTAGTTACACGAATGGAGAAGCTAGCCAAACAGGGCGGTGAGTCGGAGATCGACCTTATAAAGTTGAAGCTGGATTTAGCCGGGTCGGAGAAAGATTTGAGCGTGGCCCAAAGGACCTTGCAGCAGGTCACGCTTGATCGCGAGCGAATGGAAACGGAGCACGCCCGCCAGCGAGGTGAGGAACAGGCTGAAATTGAAAAGTTAAAGATGCGTACCGGAGCTCTGAAAACAGACCTGGAAAATGCTCAACACAATATGTTGACGGTTCGCAGTCCCTACGAAGGAGTGGTTATCTCAATGGACCAGCGAACCGCAGGCAGTTTTGTTCAGCAGGGACAAGTGCTTTGCCAGTTGGCGCCGAAAGGTTCAAAGCCACGCGCTCGCATGATGTTAAATGAAGCCGGTCTGCCCAGGCTCGCTGTGGCTCAGCGCGTCCGCTACTTTTTCGAAGCGTTTCCTTACCAACGTTACGGTACCATAACTGGAAGAGTCGACTTGATCAGTCCGTCGGCTGTGACCACCACGGAAGGGTCCCGTTTCGTTGCACTGGGATCGCTCGATAGCTATGAGATCTCTTCACAAACAGGACGAGCTCTGCCTTTGCGCGTTGGAATGAAGGGCGACGCGCATATCATTGTCGGTAGCCGGACGCTGATTGAATATGCATTTGAACCGATTCGGCGATTACGTGAGAGCATAAAGCAATAACCACTGATGCAGGCACGGCCATCCAAGTTAAGGCTTGAAAACCTAACTACGAGTAACGAGGCCATGGCGCGTTGTCTCCAGTTGGCCGCGCTGGCTGCGAGGTCCGAGGTCCCAGTTGTGCTGCTCGGTGAGACTGGCACGGGCAAAACCTTGCTTGCCCAAGCCATTCATAATTCATCAGCGCGAGCAAATCGCCCGTTCATCGCATTTAATGCTTCGGCGATTAGCGATACGTTGCTCGAGAGTCAGTTATTTGGTCACGAACGTGGAGCTTTTACCGGCGCACAACAAACCGTTAAAGGAAAGTTCGAACTCGCCAACGAAGGCACGCTTTTTCTAGATGAGATCTCGGAAATGAGTCCTCTCGCACAGGTAAAAATCCTGCGCGTTCTGGAATACGGCGAGTTTGAGCGCCTCGGCTCCGAACGAATGCTCACGTCCAATGCGCGAATCATCTGCGCGTCCAACTGTTCCCTGCGAGAAAGGGTCCGGCTCGGAAAACTTCGAGAAGACCTCTACCAGCGACTTAACGGGCTTACTCTGCTCATTCCTCCCCTTCGAGAACGGTTGGAAGAGCTACCGGCATTGATTGCTGCGGAATTGCAAGCTGCCGGGGCTAAAGAAGGCAAAAACATTACGGCCATGCATCCTGAAGCGATGGAGAAGCTGCTTCGTCACGAATGGCCCGGTAATTTGCGCGAGTTAAGTCACACGGTCCGCACCATGACTCTTTTTTGCAATAGTTCCGTGATTCTACCCCAGCACGTCGTTTTCCCTTCCGATCTCAAGCCCGATCGGACGGCAATAGAAACTGACAAACCAGCGCCCCTGCATGCGGGCAATCATCAGGAGGCTGACGCGGGTACCGACCTGTCGCTCGAACACGCGATGCAACGGCATGTTCGATTCGTTTATGATCAAGCAAATCAGAATCAGCGACGCGCGGCACGACTACTCGGTATTTCTCGCTCGACTCTCTCCCGCTATCTCCGAGAGATGCTCAAAAATAAAGCACCATTGGTCTGAATCTGATGCAAGACGGCGTAATAATGGAGTTGGAATTTCGGTTAACGAAGAGTAGTCGTTTTGGCGATCAGAGAAATAATTCCATGTATAAATACCTATGGTTGAACAACAAACGTAGCAAACATCTCTGTCTTTATCCCCGCCGGAGGCGACTTGGCACGGATGCTGATATCAGGAGAGAAACAAGGTGAATACACCGAAGAACAAAAAGGACGCGCCCGCCGTAGAATCAGAAATTACAAGGCGCAAGCGCACCAGAGATAAATTGATTCGCCTCGACGATCTGATTCCAGAAAAGGACGTCAAGGGCGGGCGTCAATTACCTTTCGGTGTCACTGACACAACACAACGACCAAACAACCCAAATAAATAACTAGGAAAAATAAAATGGCACAGAGAAAAGAAACCAAGAAGACGATCAAAGTTCGTGACCTAAAACCGAAAAAAGACGCCAAGGGCGGGGTCAATCTCAACACGGTGGGAAGAAACACGGTGGGAAGAAACACGGGCGGCGGCCATAACGTCAACATCCACATCTAAGGAAAGCCGCCGCACACCACGGTTCGATCCCGCGTGCGGCTTTAGTTCATCATCCAACTTTTTGATGAAAAAATGACCGCCCCCCACACCCGACGGGTGTAAGGGGCGGCTGTTCCCCCCAGAACAATCGGCTAGTAAACGAGTTTCGAGCCGATGGCAACAAATTTCATTCGGCTTCAACCCGACATTTTCGGGAAATCCTTTGTTGAGATTCGACGCGCCGTCTGTCGCTCCAACGCTACGGCTCTTCGAGCAAGCTGACAGGTTTGGGGCGACTCTGCACTCCCCGGTCTTTTTAATTCGCCCCAACTCTATCATCGTTTGTGTTGCCAGACGGAGTCGCTGCTTTACAAAATGGCAGCGATGTCGGGTTACCAAGCTTCTTCGCGGCGCCCAATTGCGGCAGTGTTTCGACGAACTGGAGATGCTGCTACGCGGTTCTCTGTGCGTCATGGAATCCATCCCGATGCGATTTCATATTTGTCGATTGTAGCGGCGCTGATCGCTGCAATTTGTTTTTGGAAATCGGGCGCGAGACATTTTCTTCTTATTATCGCGCCGCTTTTTTGTTATTTGCGCCTCTGGTTCAACATGCTCGACGGCTTGGTCGCGTTCGCGGCAGGGAAGGCGACCCGCCGTGGTGAAATCCTGAACGATCTGCCCGATCGCGTTTCCGACATCGTGATTTTCATCGGGGTTGCGCACAGCGGGTTAATGAATCCGTTGATCGGATATTGGGCGGCAATTTTCGCGGTGCTCACCTCGTACGTCGGTCTGTTTGGACAAGCTCTCGGCGTTCAACGCCAGTTTGGTGGAATTATGTCGAAGCCCTGGCGCATGGTCGCATTGCATGTCGGCGCATGGCTCACCTTTTTTATCGCCCCACAATCATCCGCGACTCTCACCATTTTTGATTGGACCTGTCTTGTCATCATCGCCGGTTGTATTGAAACAATCGTTGTTCGCTTGAAACGAATCACCGTCGCGCTGCAAGATAAGCGGTGATGTCGCCGCAGATTGCACTGCACGATCCTGTTTTCCGCGCTTACTTCTGGATTGTTTTGATTTCCCTCGCAATCGCCGGCGCGGTACTCGGCTTTCTACGATTCGTTTTAAAAAAGGAAACTGCGTCGATGTTCAAGACGTATCGGTCGTGGATTCTCATCGCCGGAATCGGTTTCATTATTGTTTTTCTCGGACGCATACCAACGATCGTCGGCGTCACGTTGCTGGCGCTCTACGCTTTCAAGGAGTTCGCGCACGCCTCAGGATTGTATCGTGACTCGTGGATGACCGGCGCGGTTTATGTCGGAATCGTTACTGTCGGAATCGCCTCACTAATTTCGAATCCGTGTGGCGAAGAACAGGGCACGGGCTGGTACGGATTCTTTGTCGCCGTGCCGGCATTCGCGATCGCGTTGATCCTGCTTATTCCGATTTTGCGCAATCGCGCTCGCGGCGAGCTGCAACGCATAGCACTCGCCATTATTGGTTTTGTTTACATCGGCTGGATGTTTGGTCACCTGGGATTTATGGCGAACGCTCGCGACGCCTACGGCTTTATTTGCTACATTATTTTCGCGACAGGGTTGACTGACGTCGCAGCCTTCACCTTCGGGAAAATTTTCGGCCGCCATCGCTTGCGCAGCGAAATCAGTCCGAACAAGACCTGGGAAGGCGCGCTCGGAGCGCTGGGCGTCGCTATGATTCTGCCGTGGCTTCTTCGATTCTCATTTCCATTCTTTGGCGCGTGGCAACTAATTCTGACCGGGTTGATTGTTGGAATTGGCGGACAACTCGGCGATCTTTCGATTAGCGTGATTAAGCGCGACATCGG
>DASXHS010000028.1:0-6408 GCA_036488345.1 Candidatus Udaeobacter sp. | reverse complement strand
TTTCTCTCGGGCGGCCAAACTGATCAGCAAGCCACCGAACATCTAAACGCGATGAATCGCATGGCGGACTTGCCGTGGCAGTTGAGCTTTTCCTATGGACGTGCTTTGCAAGCTCCGGTGCTCAAAGCTTGGAAAGGCGAGACAGCAAACGTCAGTGCTGCTCAGACGGCATTCCATCACCGTGCGTGGTGCAATAGCAAAGCGCGGTTTGGCAAATACACCGAAGAGATGGAAACCGCGAAGGCCGCATAATGTTTGGCGCGGAAAACATGCGGCGACATTTGTTAGGCGCAGTATCCCTGTTGATGCTGGCAGGGATGTCCGCACAGTCGGCGCCACAAGTGACGCCGACCGGTTTTCTGGTGAAATTCGACGTAAACATAAATGCGCCCGTAGCCAAAGTGTACGACGCGCTGGTTGCACAAGTCGGCTCATGGTGGAATCCGGAGCACACGTATTCACACGATGCGAAGAACCTCTCGATTGACCCGCGGCCGGGTGGTTGCTTCTGCGAGAAGCTGCCGAACGGGGGCGGAGTCGAACATCTGCGTGTCGTTTACGTCGCGCCGCCGGAAGTTTTGCGGCTCTCGGGAGGCCTCGGCCCGCTCCAAGGCTCCGGTGTTGCCGGGAGCATGACATGGAAGCTGACCGGCGACGGCGACCACACGCGCGTTCAACTCTTTTATAGTGTCGGTGGATTCATTGTCGGCGGATTCGACAAGATCGCGCCAGCTGTAGAAAGCATGCTCAACGAGCAGCTTAATCGGTTCAAGCTGTTTGCCGAGACCGGCAAACCAACCACAACGCAATAAACCGTGGAGTTGGCCAGACAAATTTGTCTCGAGCGTTCGCTGCTATTGTAGGGCGTTTCTGTGAACCCCGAAAGCATTCGGGGCTGACACCAGACGCCCTACAAAAATGGATTACACGTAGTGAGCATAGCGCCGGTTTGTCATTCGACATTCGGATTTCGTCATTTTATAGACCTGAGAGCTCGGAGTTGACGCAGCGACAACGAATGTTCGTCTAATCATTCAACGATCCGCCATGATTTACACCTGTCCGATGCATCCGCAGATCGAGCAGGAGCATCCCGGCGCATGCCCGATATGCGGGATGACCCTTGAGCCGAAGACGGTCGGCGTAGGGGATGAAGAAGAGCAACACGAGATAAACTCGCTATCGCGCAAGTTCTGGATCGCGCTCGTCCTCACAATCCCCGTGTTGATCCTCGCGATGGGCCATGCGATTCCCGGAGTGCTGCTTGATGAAATCGTTCCCAGACAAATCGGAAAGTGGATTGAGTTTGGCCTAACGACTCCGGTGGTTCTTTGGGCCGGCGCCTTTTTCTTCACCCGGGCCTGGCAGTCAATCATTAATCGTAGTCTCAACATGTTTACGCTGATCGCTGTCGGCGTCGGCACAGCTTATCTCTTCAGCGCGATCGGGGTAATCGCGCCCGGAATTTTTCCCGAATCCTTCCGGCGTCATGGCGAGGTAGATCTTTATTTTGAAGCAGCAGCGGTCATCACGACGCTAGTGTTGTTAGGCCAGTTGATCGAGGCAAAAGCGCGCAGCCGCACAGGACAGGCAATCAAAACCTTGCTTGGCCTTGCGGCAAAAACGGCGCATCGGATTCGCCCGCCTGGAGCTGCGACGCCCTCGTCGCAGGAGATCAGCGGCGGGGGCGCCGCCGCCACGAATGCCCCGGAGGAAGAGATTCCAGTAGACGCAATTCAAAAAGGGGAAATGCTGCGTGTGCGTCCAGGTGAAAAAGTGCCGATCGACGGTGTGATCGTCGAAGGAAAAAGCAACATCGACGAATCGATGATCACAGGCGAACCGATGCCAGTGAGCAAAGGCGCAGGTGACAAAGTGGTCGGCGCCACGGTAAATCAAACCGGTTCGTTTTTGATGCGTGCGGAGCGAATCGGATCGGAAACACTGCTATCGCAGATCGTTCAAATGGTCGCAGAGGCGCAGCGCAGCCGCGCGCCGATTCAAAAACTTGCTGATACGGTTTCAGGTTACTTTGTTCCGGCGGTTATCAGCATCGCGGTAGTTACGTTTGTCGTGTGGTCGATCATGGGGCCGCCGCCTGCCATGGGTTACGCGCTCGTAAATGCGGTTTCGGTTCTGATTATTGCATGTCCATGCGCGCTCGGGCTTGCGACACCGATGTCGATCATGGTCGGCGTCGGGCGCGCTGCACAGGCCGGGATTTTGGTAAAAAACGCTGAGGCCATCGAGATCACTGAAAAAGTGACGCACCTGATCACGGATAAGACTGGCACATTAACAGCCGGTAAACCGGAGGTCGTCAACCGGGTTAGTGACAAAGGGACAAACGAACGCGATCTCTTGCAGGTTGCAGCTTCAGTGGAAGCGCATAGCGAACATCCGGTAGCCCGCGCAATCGCGGAAGCGGCCAAAAAGGAACAAATCGCGTTGCGCGAGGTGACGGATTTTCAGTCCACCACCGGTGGCGGCGTGTCCGCCCAACTCGACGGCAGGCGCGTAGTTGCGGGCAAGGAAAAATTTTTGGCTGATTCGGGCATCACATTTTCGAACGAGCTCAAGAAACAAGCAGATCGTTTACAAGAACAAGCGCAAACAACCGTCTGGATCGCAGTAGATGGAAAAGCGGTCGGTGTCCTCGGCATTGGCGATCCTATCAAGCCCACGACCCGAACGGCGATTCGCGCGCTCCACGACATGGGCATGAAAATCATCATGTGCACTGGCGACAATCGGCGCACAGCCGAATCGGTTGCGCGCGAGTTGGGCATCGATGAGATCCGCGCGGAAGTGATGCCGGATGAAAAAATCGAGATCGTCAAAAGATTGAAAGCCAGCGGCGCAATTGTAGCCATGGCGGGTGACGGAATTAACGACGCGCCTGCGCTCGCAGCCGCCGATGTAGGAATTGCCATGGGAACGGGGACCGATGTCGCCATCGAAAGCGCCAGCATCACGCTGGTGAAAGGCGATCTGATGGGCATCGTCAAAGCGATGCATCTGAGTCGCGCGGTAATGCGTAACATCTGGCAGAATCTATTCTTCGCGTTCATCTACAATGCGCTCGGCGTACCGATTGCGGCGGGTGCTCTTTATCCGCTGTTCGGCATCTTTCTCAGCCCGATGATCGCTGGCGCCGCGATGAGCTTTAGCTCGGTTTCAGTAATTGCGAACGCATTACGTTTGCGAACGGTCAAACTGTAGCCGCTTCGCTGTGCGAAGCGCGTCTTGGATCGCTCTTCCCGGGTGCCGTAACGCCGCCCGCAAGGCGGCGGCTACAAGCAAGCGAAGCGCTTGCCCTACAAGCATTCGTCCGGCAATTTGCTTACCTATGACTACTCGATTTGCCGCCGGCGTATTCATTGCCCTTCTTTCACCTCTTGTGTCGCTTCTCGCCCAGGAACATCCCAGAGCTCCGCAGCAATCCCAATCGCAGCAACTTCCGCAGACGACAAAAGGCGCGTCGCAAGCTGCGACGATGCAATCGAGCACGTCAGACGTTTCTGATGGGCTAAAGAGATTCATCAGCGGCTACGCCGCGAAATCTCCCGACAACAAATTCCATATGCCGTATCAGCGGAAAGATCTCGCGCTCGACCTGGTCAAAGTCCATGACGACCGGTTCTCGAATCTTGGCGGCGATAAATACTTCGCTTGTGTCGACATGAAAGGCGCTGACGGCAAAGTTTACGACATTGACTTCTTTATGGTGGTAAAGCCCGGCAAATTGAGCGTCACGGAAACGTCCGTTCACAAAATCAACGGCAAAGCGCTTTACAACTGGAAGCAAGAAGGCGGCGTCTGGAAAAAAGTGAAGGCGTAAGTTGTAGCCGCGGCCCTGTGGGCCGCGCGCACGCGTCGCACAGCGACGCGGCTACAGTCATTTAACGCTGGTCTCTGACCGACGACGTTTGCGACAGTCACAGACTGCCGCTACAGGTGTCCGCAGAAATGCCGAAGACGTTTTTCATCACTACAGCGATCTATTACACGAACTCGTCGCCGCATGTTGGGCACGCCTACGAGATGGTGCTGGCCGATGTGCTTGCTCGTTATCACCGGCTCAAAGGTGAAAATGTATTTTTCCTGACCGGCGTCGATCAACACGGACAGAAAGTCCAACAGTCCGCCGCGAAAGCGGGTGTTCCTCCGGCTGAGTTCGTCAAAGGAATCACGCAAAAGTGGCTCGATCTGTCGAAGAAACTTGAAGTGGAAAACGATGAATGGGCAGAGACGACGAGCGATCGGCACAAGAAAGTTGTTCAGGGAATTCTGCAGCGGCTATTCGACGAGGGCCAAATCTATAAGGACAAGCAAGCTGGTTACTACTCGGTCCGCCAGGAACAGTTCTTGACCGATAAGGAACGTGGTCCGGATGGGGAATTCGGTCCTGAGTGGGGACAAGTCGAATTTCGCGAGGAAGAAAATTATTACTTCAAGCTGAGCCAGCACAAAGAATGGCTGCTTCAGTATCTCAACAAACGAGCCGACGCAGTCTTTCCCGATTTTCGCCAGACAGAGTTACGGAACGCCGTCGAAAAAATAAGCGGCGATCTTTGCATTTCGCGTCCGAAATCGCGCCTTGATTGGGGAATCGAGCTGCCGTTCGATAAGAATTTCGTGACTTACGTTTGGTTCGACGCCCTAACGAACTACATCAGCTTCGCAGACTACGATTCCAGTCACGCAACTATCGACTCGCAACCATTAACCTTCCGCGACAAATGGCCCGCGCTGCAAATCATCGGCAAAGACATTCTCGTCCCAGCGCACGGTATCTATTGGCTCATCATGTTGCATGCAATCGGCTTTCCCGACGATCAGATGCCGCAACTGTTAGTACACGGCTGGTGGAATATCGGCGGAGCAAAGATGAGCAAGAGCGTCGGCAACATCGTCGATCCATTCGTGCTCGCGGATAAATACGGGTCCGAAGCACTGCGGTATTATTTGATGAGCGACATTGTCATCGGAAAGGATGCAGACTTTTCTGAAGAACGACTGATCGAGCGCTACAACAGCGATCTGGCCAACTCGTTAGGGAATTTGCTCAACCGCGCGCTGAATATGACTCAGCAATATCGCCAAGGAATATTGAAAAGAGCATCTGATCCAGCCGCTCTGGTACTCACAAATACGCCGGTTCAATTTGAGAGTGCGGCAGCATTCTTCAAAGCAGTTTTGTTCGGTTATTCTGGTTCTTTCGACATTTTCGACATCGACGCCTCACTGGATGACGTCATCATGTGCGCGGTTTCATGTAATGGGTTCATAGATTCCGAAAAACCTTGGATGGTTGCGAAAGACCCTACAAAAGGCGGTCGACTAGATGAAATTCTTTACACTCTTTGTGAATCGTTGCGCATCATCGCGATTTTGATTTTGCCCGTGGTGCCGAAGGCGGCGCATGGAATTTTCGATCAACTGAATTGGAAGATGGAGTTGAGCGCAAAAGAAGAACGGTTTTCACTTGCAGACGCAGAGTGGGGGAGATTGCCGGATGGACATGTGGTCGGCAAACCGGTGCCGTTATTCCCGCGAATCGAGTGCTGATTTCCGGCACAGCCTAAATATACCTATGAGCTCGAACTTGTAGGACGCTCTTTCATGGAATTTCGGCTACAGCCATTAACGGCTCGGTGTTTGTTATCCAAGTAACCGGCTCGAACCGACCAACCAAGAACCCCCAGCTAATCCCTGACAGCAGGGAAACTCCCGCCGTTATCACCAGCGCCACTTGAAAGTGTCCGGTCCAATCCACGATAAACCCAGTGAGTGCCGGGCCTACCACCCCTGCCAGGTTTGCAAAACCGTTTTGCAACCCGGTCCATCTTCCAACAGCGTCTGGCCCAGCTAAAGTCTGCGAAAACGTCCAGATGCCAGAATTGCCGATTCCGCACCCCACGGCGGTCACGATCAGCCACACTAAGTAAGAATCGGGTCCAGCGGACGACCAACCCAGGAAACCGATCGCTGCCATAGTCCATCCGAGCGCCATGGCTGACTTGCGCACGATCCCGGCAATCGAGCCTCGCCGAATCCAGAAGTCCGTCATCCAACCGGTTACAAGCGCGGCGGCAGCATCAACCGCGTAATACAACGCGGCGATGTTGACTATGTCACCAATCGGACCGCGATCTGAAACTTCTCTCCTAGTTTCCGTACGCTGCCCTCCAGCAGGTCCGCGACTCCAAGGTCCGCGGCAACCTGGGCAGGATTTTTCGGAGCGTTTTCATAACGTTGAGCGCTGCTGCCAGAGACGACCTTTAAATTGGGGATCTTCCCCAGGCGCGCGACGATTTGCACTCGCATGCCATCGGCGATATAGGCGCCATCCGATTCTTCTAACAGATTCGCAAACGGCAGCACGGCGATGCTTTTCTCCGCCGC
>DASXHS010000228.1:0-11222 GCA_036488345.1 Candidatus Udaeobacter sp. | reverse complement strand
CACCGCCATTCCGCCTTGCAAGAGTTGCAGACGGGTCGAGACAACTTTCTCGCCATCCTTCAGTCCGCTTTTCACGATCCTTTTTCCTTCAAACAAACCACCGGTCTCGAGGTTACGACGTTCCACGGTATTATCGGGCTTAACGACGAATACGTATTTCAACCCTTGTTGTGAGCTGATCACTCTGTCTGGGACTAGTGCAGCCCGATAAGGCGTTGCGCCCGAAACGCGCACGCGAACAAAGAAACCCGGCGTAATGAAGTTAGGGTTCCAGTTTTTTATAACGATTCGCGCACGCACCGTCCCCGTCCCAGGATCAAGGCGGTTGTCAACGAAGTCGATTGTGCCTTTGTGCGGAAAATCCGTCTCGTTTCCGAGTTCGATCCACGCAGGGATCTTGGCAGTGCGCGCGCTCACACGTTTCCCTTCCTCGCTCAACTTGATATATTTGAGCAGGGCGTTCTCGTCAGCATCGACTTTGGCATAAATCGGATCGACCGAGACTACTGTCGTAAGCAAGCTATCTGGACCTGCCCCGGGCTGAACGAGATTGCCTACAGTAATTCGCTGGTCGCTCACTCGGCCATCGATGGGAGATTTGATTTGCGTGAACTCCAGATTTAGCGCCGCGGAATTCTTGGCGGCTTCGGCCGAACTTTTGGCAGCGGCCGCACCTTGAAATGTAGCGGCCTTCTGGTCGAACTCGCTGGCGGAAATCGTGGCCTTGCCGCGCAGTTCCTTCGCCCGGTTTAGTTCGATCTCGGCAAGCTTGAGTTGCGAGTCCATTCGGTCGACTTCTGCCGCTGCGCGATCAAAGTCCGCTTGGTAAGGGCGTGGATCGATCACGTAAAGGAGGGCTCCCTTTTTTACGATTGCGCCCGCTTCAAAATGAATCTCGGTAATATATCCAGACACACGCGGGCGAATCTCGACCGATTCAACTGGATCCAGCCGCCCTGTGAATTCGTCCCATTCGTTTACTTCCTTCTCGACGACAGTAACGACGTTAACCGGCAAAGCAGTTTGCTGCGTTACGGATCCTTTCTTGCAGCCACTTCCCGTCAAAAAGACGAACAAAAAAGCAGCACACGCAAAAAAGAACTGCTTCATCTAATCAGATTCGCATTCATTCGAGTTGATCGCCAATCGACGCCGCGTGCTGTGGCCGGAACGACGAAGAGCCGAGTGCGAAAGATTCAATTTCAGAATTCTTTCAACCTCTCCAATTGCTTGTGGATTGTATTGCGCGCCGTGATCGGAATTGACAATTAACTCCGACTGCGCGCCCGGGACGTGCGAGCTCCAGTATGGAACTACTCCGTCGGAACTATTGGGTGTGTCGCCCCGGCCGCGGTCTCCAATGATCGAATGATAAGGAATACCGCGTGTGATTGGCAGTCTGTTGACCGCTTCCAAAAACCGATCGTTTGGCTCGAGTGTATCTACGCTATTCGGCATGCGATTCAGCGGTCTGGCCGCAGGATCGGCGATCAGAAGCGGTTTGGTTGACGCATAGATCGAGGTGAAGACCCGCGGAGTCCGGACAAGAGCGGCGCCGATGCGGCCGATCCAGTTCGACGCAATTTCGCTCCCTCGATGCGGAGTTGAAATAAATATCACCCGTTGAACGTCCGGCCGATGATTAAAGACGAGCGCCTCTTCCAAAAATTTGCGCGTGTCGCTCGCGAGCGGAGTTCTGGCCGGAGGCGTGGCAAAAAAATCGCGCCAGATTTTGTCGCCCGCGTCGGTGATCATTAATCGGCAAATCATTCCGCCCATGCTGTGACCGATCAGGACGACGCGCTTGTGATTTGGGAATGCGCGCTCGATCCCATTCAGATCCTGGCGGAAGAGCGCAGCGGCGTAGGGAAGAGGATAACCACTAGGATAACTAAAGTACCAGAACTGATAATGCTCTCTTATCGCAGGGTCATGACGGAGGGAGTCGATCATTGGTGCCCAGTTGGCTCCTGTTTCTTGCAAGCCGTGAACGAAAATCACGGGCGTCCGCGCGGGATCGAATTGCTGCAACCGGGTAAGCATTGCTGTATCGGCATATGCTTCCGGGTTCAGGACCCGCGAGAGCCCAAGCCGTTCCGGGCGTTCACGAGCGATCAAGAGTGCCGTTGGCGCATTAAAATCGGCGGCAAGCGGAAAGGTTTGCTTGTTCAGCGTGATTCTTTCGGCGTTTAAAGGATCCATGAACTCCAGGCTCGCTTTCCGTCCGGAGAAGCGGACGATCGCGGTGACCGGCGCGTAGATGCGGTGTAATTTGTACTGTTGACGGAAGTGCGGACTTTCCGTGCGCCCAACGACCGCAATCGGCGCGCCCAGGCCACTTACAGTCGAGTAGGTCTGGAAGAATTTTCCGCCGATCTTCAATGTATCGGTCGGAAATAGATCGTATCGACTTGGGTCATGGTCCGCGTCGACCGGCTTGGGAGATACCAGAGTATAACGACCTTCGTCCGTCACGACAGTGACGGGATGCCGCCACGGTTCAAGATTTGTTCGGGCGACATCCTGGACGACGCGCGCTACGGCGAAGTTGTAGATGCTCCGCGCCGATTCATTTTTTGGCTGCCGTTCCAACGCTCCATATGAAATTTTGGCAGCGAGCAGGTCATGCCCCAGTGCGGCCGACGACTGTTCGCGTTCTGCTGATGTCAGGTATTTTGTGGCGGATTCAAGCGGCTCTTCGACGCGTAATCCTGTGGGGAGGCGTGCCGGTTCTGTTTTTACCGTCGCCAGATGAGCGGCGCATCCGCACAACTGGAACAAAAGGAGAGCGAAGCCACACCTGGCTGCAATCCGCCACCTGTTTTGGAAAGCTGATTGCATCGGTTTGGCTTTATCTTTCAGTTTTTGCGCGATCGCTTGAACTCGGGCTTGGGTTTGCTGTTTCAGCAAGGTTGTCGCCGTCTCGTGGAGGCAAATTACCCCCAAGCGCTGTGCGATGCGGGTCTGACGAGTGCTTACTCGGGTTATCGTTTTGTTCGAGATGGACGATGCGCTGGGGAAAGGCGATCTCGATTCCAGCCGCCCGTAGCGCGGCGTTCACGGCCACGGCCACATCGCTTTGCACAAACAGAGATTGCGAAACCTCCTCGGTTGTAAATCCAAGTACGAAGACAAGTGCGTCTTCGCCGAATTGCTTTAGCACGACATCGGGCGGCGGATCTTTTGTCACCTTTGGATGTGCTGCGGCAGTTTTCAGAAGTAACGCGATTACCTGCTCGGGATCGCTTCCGTAAGCGATGCGAATGGGTAGCTCCATCCGTTTTTGCCGGCTGGAAAAGGTTCGGTTCGTTACTTTGTCCGAAATGAGCTGACCGTTCGGAATGATGAGCTGGGACTTGTCGTCGAGAGCGATGATGCTTGCGCGAATGCCGATGCGCCTAACGACTCCTGTTTGACCACCCACTTCGATCACATCGCCCACCTGCACCGGCCGCTCGAAAAGAAGAATCAAACCGGAAAAGAAATTATTGAAAACATTTTGCAGACCGAAGCCGATGCCGACACCGAATGCACCGGCCAGGATAGCGAACTTCGTCATGTCGGCGCCGAGGGCGGCGATTGCGATATAGAATCCGACCAGCAGCACGCCGTAGTGCACGAGGGTCGAGACTGCGTACGCCGGGCCGCGCGCGAGATGAAAGCGATCGTAGATTTCTTCTTTGAGGAAAAAACGCAGCAAACGCGAGAGAAGCAGCGTGATCCAAATGGTGAGAATGAACGCCACGACAGCGCCTAACGAGAAATGGACCGACCGCACCGCGACCTCGGCATTGAGTAAGGCAATGGTCTGGCTGATGACCGCTTCGCGTAACGAGAACGCACGCAGCGCTAGCAGAAGCCAGGTGACGATCGCAGCCACCTCGATCAGGCGCGCGATGCGCCGGCGCAGCAATGGCCGTTGGTGTTGCACAACCGCAAGCGAGGCGAGCGGCCGAATTTGCAGACCAAAGAAAACGAGCCCTTCGAGAATTCGCGCCGCAGCGTAAAGCGCGACCGCGAAGTAAGCCGAAGTCAGGATGGCAACGCTAAGATAATTCGCGAGTGCCACGTAACCTAACAAGTCCGCGACAATGATCGCGCCGAAGCCAGCCACCGCGATGGAGCCCGCAACGTGGGCCGTTTTGTTCGATGTTGTGCGTGGTCCTGAACGCCGTCGCGCGCGGATGAACCAGATGAGAAAGATAAGACCACCCACCGTTTCCAGCAGAAGAATGATGCGCGAGAGCACGGGGTTGGAGGCTGAGAGCACGCGCAGTTGCGCGACGAAATAAAAAACGACCAGTGCATTGACGATCGGGAAGAGATGCCGATCGATCAGACGCCGCAGTAGCACCACGATAGGAATCAAGGCAAGCGTGGCGAGAATGAGCCAGACGCCGCGCGGTGCGTCGTGGAGGATCAGGCGCGCAGAAATTATCGTGAGCAGAGATGCAGTCGAGAACGGCAATTGCAGGACGCGATTGGCGCGGTCGAGTGCCCGATCTTTATCGGTCCAGCGTGCGACATGGCGTTTGACTCGCAGCATAATGAAGACAAACGCAATAAAGAGCAGCGCGACGTAGATCAGCCTTGTCCATTCGCTCTCGAAGTAGTTGCGTACTAGCGCGGCCTGTGCGCCTAACGATACCTGGCTGTCACGTCCGAGCGATTGCGCCGCGGCCGTGCGCACCTCGGGACTCCAAATCGGTGGGCTATCCTGCACCCAGAGGCGATTAACTGCTGCGCTTTGTGCCGATCTGATGGAACGCAACCCACTATTAACGCGTTGCGCTTGCTCGGCCACGCGCGTCTGCAAACTGAGCACGGCGGCGCGGCGGTTCTGTAGCATCTCTTCGGTTGCGTCGATCCCCTGCAACACCTGATTGACGCGTTGCATCACTTCTGGTGGCGCGTTGGATTTGCTGGCGAGTTCGAGCGTCGCCTTCCACGTAGTGCGCATCGCGGACATTTGGGTAAGCTCCCGGTCGTGCGCGGTCGCGCGATCCGTTAGCTGTCGAATCCACGCAGTGAGTTGATCGGCTAACCTTTGCCAGCGCGTCTCGAAATCGCCCAACGTTTCCAGCGGCACGCCTGGCCGGAGAATGCGGCGCGTTTCAAGCTCGCGCGCATCGATTTCTTTTGTCGTGGCCGCAAGTTCGCGCGTGATGTTGTCGACTGTCTTGTTCGAAGAAAGCTCCGATCGAATATCTTTGAGTCCCTCCGAAGTAGAATCGGAAGACGAGACGATGTCAGGCAAGGGCACAGCAGTCGGTGCCGGTGTCGGCGTGGGAGAAGGAAGCGCCGTTGGCGAAGGGGATGCATCCTGCGCTTGTGCGGCAAACGCAAAGCACAGTAACAACAGACTACCGGCTAGTAATGCAGCGCGCGTCGCGCGTGTTATCATCCTATTCGCTGAAATTCGCGAATAGCCTGTGGATTGCGGGATCATCAGACCATTGGACCATCGGGCACCTCGCCGGTCCGCGACGACCAATGGAATGACAAGTATTCCGATAATGTTGTCATCTCCAAGTCGTTAGGTACTCAGTTCAGCGTTCAATCTACGCACCTTCAACAATTCGGTAGTCGCGTTCCGCGCCCGAGCCGAGTGCCTGAAGAGCTTTTTGGTAAGCCTCGCTTTCGTGAGCCGCCAGCGCGATATCATAGCTGTCGAATTCGACAATAACGGTTCGCTGCCGAAATCCGGCTTCGTGAGCCTGCAACCCGGCTCGTTGATGCCGTTGACCGCGCTAAGAGTTCCGACACCGTGTGTCACAATCATCGCGCCGATTCCATTGATTCGCGCATACGCATCCGGCGCGTACGAGGCGTTGAGCTCGTTACAATTTCCAATCCAGGCCGGCTGACCCCGGTCTTCCAGCTGTTGCATGAGTCCCAGGTTGTAATCGCCCGGCACACCGAAGATGTGATTGATCCCTGCTTCTTGAAGACGACGAAGTAAGTAGTCTCCGATGGCTTGCCTCATTTTTTATTTCCTCCCTTATATCAGTCAGTATTCATCTTTTGCTTCTAGGCTGATGCGCCTGGCGCGCCGTAGCTTTGGCGAAGGCGAGAGCGGCGGGCTCCGGCCAGATGTATCGGAACACAAGTCCGGTGACGATCAGGCCAAAGAGTATTCCGACAATGCGATCGCGGACGTTATCGAGATCGGTATCGGGCGCATATCCTTGGAAGACGCCGTAGAAGAAAGCGAATGCGATCTGGAGGCCGGCATAACTGATTCGTTCGCTTCCAGTCGCAACCCAGCCAGCGATCGCAGAAGCAAAGGCGACCACGACAACAAGCGATGCGATCGTTTCCATGTGTGGCATCAGGAACACAATGGTAAAAAGCGCGAGCGCGCCGCCGATCACGCAACCGGCGATTCGCAACGTTCCTTTATAGAGCGTCGCCTCAGTGCTTTCCAGCGCGATGAACGTGCAGGTAATCACGGCGGTGTGGATCCCCGACCAGTCGATCGCCTGATAGCAGATGTAACAAAACATCGCCGCGAATGTGACTTTGAGCGCGAAGTGAACGTGCGCCGGATTAGTGAACGCGTCCAGCTTGAACAAACCTGTAGACTTCGGTTGATGATCAGCTGGTTCCGCAGAATCCGGCAAGAAAAGGAGGGTCAGCACAACGACGATCGCGACACTGTAAACCAGCGCCACCCAGACCCAAAGAGCCGCGCGCACCAACAACTCCGCTGAGGGAATCTGTTCGCCGAGCGATTGCGAGTAGCCGACAACAAATCCGATGATGAATCCTAGCGGGCCGATTGTAAGAGCGCGCGACAACCACATTCCAAGAAAGAACGCGACTGCCATTCCAGGAATGCGCAGTTCCGGATGACCATAAGTGAACTTGTAAAGTAGAAGAGATCCGCCAATCCCAATGGTCACGCCGATAAATCCGAGCAGAGCGGTAAGTATTGTTAGCCTCTTGGTCTCCTTCGAGACGAAGAAAACCATATAGGCGCTAAGAGCCACCTCCGGCACCTGTAGCGCCATCGAAATGATCACGCACAAGGCAACACCGCTGACGATGATTGCTGTGCGAATTTCACGATCGCGCGTCGGGGCCAGCTCGCGTTGCAACCAACCGACGAAATCGGAATCTGTCGTCCGGGCTTCGACAAATGTCGCGCTCATGAAATCACTTAGGCGGCGGACCTTTGATAATCGCTACGGCGGACGCGCCCATGCGGAAAAGATCTTGGTCGGGATTTTCGACTTCAATCCGGACAGGGAATCGTTGTGCGACGCGCACCCAGTTCAGTTCGCGCTTTACATAAGGCACCCCGAAGGCAGGCAGATCGATCTCGCCTTCGGGCTTCACTGCCCATCCGATTCCCTGCACCTTGCCGCCGAAGCGCTGGTTAGGCGCGGACGAGAGATAAACAATCGCTTCGCTGCCGGGAGCCATGTGACGAATCTCCGCCTCGCGAAAATTCGCAATCACGTACCATTTACTCGTGTCGAGCAACGAGAAGACGGGAACCCCGGTGGTAACATGGGCTCCGGCCGAAATGTTGAGATTGATGACGCGTCCGGAAAAAGGTGCGATGACCTTGCAGTAGGAGAGATGGAGTTGCTCGAGATTGATGGTCGCCATCACACCTTCGCGTTGAGCTTGCAGGGTCGTCAGTTTCGTTCGGGCTTCATCGACGTTTTCGGCGGTCGTAAATTTTTTTGGTAGCAGCGGTTCCAGGCGCTGCAAGGTGCTACGGGCTTGTTCAATCTGTCGATCCAGTGCGGCCAATTCAGCTTTAGCCTTTTCCAGCACGAGTCTGTAATCCTCCGGGTCGATTTCGAAAAGCACCTCGCCTTCTTTCACGGCTTGATTGTCCTGCACATTGAGCTTGAGGATTTGACCCGCCACACGCGGCGCAATTCCCACCACGTTGGCACGGGCCGTCGCGTCATCGGTTCGCGGATGCCGTTCCAACACGCTCCAGACGTAAAGCGTTAGAAAGACTGCACCGAAAACGACGAGCAACGCGACGAAATTGCGAACAAGCTTCCGGCCCTCGGCGCTATCTGCCGTCGGAGTAACCGCCGGTTTTACGGGAGCAGCAGCCTGTATCGCCGGTCCGGCCGCGGTTCGGTTTGCAGCAGCCTCGTGATTCAACGTGGTAGTTGGTTCGCTCATGATTTGTTAGGCTCGGAGCACAGGCATCTTGCCTGTGGGGCAACCGGGCGTCCCGCCTGGTTGAGAATTCTCCTCGGCAGGCAAGATGCCCGCCGGCCGTACAGCCAAGATGGCTGTGCTCCTTTCAATTTTGATAAAAAATGATCCACGTCACAAAAGTATAGATGATCGTTAGGCACGAATAGATGAGTGGCGCCGGAGATGCGTACGCTTCGAGATGGTAGGCCCGAACAATCCACCGGCTAACGAGTGTCAGAGTAAGCCCGCTGACAATGCAGATCATCCATGCCGGAAAATAGGAGCCGAGAATATCAATCGTCGGTGAGCGGTGACTCACCGGTCGGACCACAAAGATCAATATCCCGATTAGCAGGAGAAACCCAACGAGCACGACCGTCCGGGACCGATCGCGCCGCCCCGGGGCGACTTGCTCAAAATCCAGTTTCATTTTCGTTGTTGCCTAACGACTGGCGCCATCGGACGCGCAAGATCCCCGACACTGAGCGCGAGCGCCGCTTGAGTGGTGTAAATTGCTGCCTGCGTGTCGTGACTGGTCGCAAGCGCGGCGGTTAGATTTCGTTCCGAAGTAACAACCTCGGTGTATGTGCTCAGGCCTTGCTTGTACGATTCGAGCACCGCGTCGAATGCGCTCTTCGAGGCCGTGACTAACTTTTCAGCCGCGTCCTGCTTTTTGAGCGCTGTTCTATAACCGGTGTATGCCTTCCACACATCTCGCGCAGCCGAGTCCCGCGCTCCAGCAAGTTCGTTCTCCGCTAGATGCAAGTCGGCCTCGGCCATGTCGACTTTGTACCGACGCGCGAACCCGTCGAAGATCGGCACGTTCATCGTTAGAAACGCGCCAAAGGTCGGGCGGGTGCCCCCGAAGTAATCCGATTTGGCAACGCTGACCTGTAGGTCTGTTTCGGTAAAGTGTGTGTCGAGCGTGAGCTTTGGATAATACTCAGCCCGGATTCTGCGGATCTCGTATTCCTTTGAACGAACGTTGGCTAGTTTTGCAACGAGATCCGGCCTTTGTGCCAAAGCTCTCGTGATCAATTCACCAACAGAATCTTCGCTCCGGGAATCCAAACCACTCCGCGAAGGCAAGTCCGCGACCTTGAGTTGCACTATTGGCATGAGCCCAATGCTTTCGATCAGTGCGACTCTGGCGTCGCTCTCTGCGCCTAGAGTGGCCTGAAGATCAAAATTGGATTGAGCGCTCTGTTGTTGCGCCTGCAGTAGTTCAGGTTTCGTGGCAAGCCCGGTGTCGAACCGCGCCTGCGCCGCCTGCTCGACCGTTGTTGCCGCGTCCAGCGCGCTCTTAGTCACCATCACTTTTTGCCGCGCTGTGCCGAGCTGGTAAAAATGGTCGGTCACATCAAAGACAATTTTTTGGTGCGTTCCGTTGAAGCCAACATTCGCCATCATTAACTTCTCCCGCGCTGCTGCCCTGGTCGCGTTGCGTTCACCGAAGTCGATCAGCAACCACTATGCGTTCAGCTCGCCGCGCGCCAACAACGATTCAGTGGTTAACGTACCTCCGCCGACGACCTCCACGTTGGGGAGGTTGCCGTTGGAGGGCGGCCTTTGCGTTGTCCGCAACGTAGGAAACGGAATAAAGGCACGATCATATCCTCCAGCGGCAGCCCCGACGATGTATGGATAATAAGCGCTCTCTGTGAGACCGACGGCAGCAGCAGCCATCCGGGCGCGTTCCCATGCGACGCGTGTTTCTGGATTACTGCGCTGCGCAATGTCAATCAGTTCGGCGAGATTGTAAGTCTTGCGGGGATCGATCGCCGGCAAATAGCGTCGTTCAGCGCCAGTCGGCTCGTATTGGCGAAGTTCTCCTTCATACCTTGGAAGCGACGGGGGCGCCCATGGTCTCACCGGCGACGGAGGAGGATCATCGCGGGCAAATGTGATCCCGATCGTCGCAAACAATTGTGTCGCTCCGATGAAAGAGATCTTCACGAGAGCCTGTGGAATCTCGTAGCAGCGTTTCATGAAGACTCATTCTGGCTTATCGTGATCTGAATCGGCGAGCACAGAAGCCGCGCTCGCTGACAGTTGGGAGCGTTTCCGGACCCGCATGGGTCGCCTCGCCCTTACCAAGGGAGAGGGGGAGGGTGAGGGTTTGGTCCAACTCACATTCATTCATTATGACCCCTCACCTCCATCCTCTCCCCTGCGAGGGGAGAGGCGGGCACAGCGCTCGTTGAGCTTGCTTGCTTTGTTCGTGCGCGGGTTCGAGCCAGTTGACCGCTGAGCTCTTCGATATTACGGACGGTGATCATCTGCTCGATTTCCTGGCCGAAGAAAATATCAAGTGTCCAACTCGCCATGACTCGCAGCTTCTTAGCCAGGCGTGGAAGCTTCATTAGATACACTGATCGCCAGAACCACCAGGCGATAAAACCGGAGAACTTGATCCCAAACACCATCGCCACACCGGTATGATGACCAATGGCCGCCAACTGTCCCAGCATTTTAAAACGGAACGGCTCGAGCGGCCGACCGAGAATCGTGGCTTCGATGTTCTTCGCAACCGTCACTCCTTCCCGTATGCCGTGCTGCGCGGTTGGCGGATAAAACTTGTCCGTGCCACCTTTCACGTCGGGAATTGCTGCGCAATCGCCAGCCGCCCACAATCCGACAACTCCGGGAACGCTCATGTCTTCGTTCACCAGGAGACGTCCTCGTTCTTTCTGACAAGGCAACGACGAAATGACCGGGCTGGGTTTTACACCTGCCGTCCAGATCAGAGTGCCGGCAGGAATCGCTGTGCCATCACTTAACGTGACCACTACTCCATCGTAGTTCGCCACACGCTGGCCTTTGATCACTTCCACTTTTCGCTCGCGCAATTTCCCTTCGGCGTAGCGCCCCAGTTCTTCACCTAATTCGGGCAGAAGGAAATTCCCCGGATGAACCACCACAACTCGAATCAATTCTTCGCGCAACTGTGGATAATAGCGCACGGTTTCCCGTACGAAGTCGTTCACGGCGCCCGTTGTTTCGGTGCCCGAAAAACCACCCCCCGCAGTGACGAACGTGAGTAACTGCCG
>DASXHS010000226.1:0-1648 GCA_036488345.1 Candidatus Udaeobacter sp. | reverse complement strand
ATGTCACGCGGACTGTTCCTGACTGCTTCGGGCGTCGCCATCGGCGTCCTCGCCGCGTTCATGCTTACGCGTTTGATGAGCAACATGCTTTATAAAATAAGTCCACACGATCCGCTCGCGTTCGGGTCGGCAATCGCGGTGATCACAATTGCGTCGCTGGCTGCTTGTTTCTTCCCCGCCTGGCGCGCGACTCGCATCGATCCAATTCAAGCTCTCCGCGAACAATGATGAATTAACTGCGACGTTTTTATGCTCAGGGACATTCGTTTCGCTTTTCGGCAGCTACTGAAACAACCGGTGTTTACAGCTATTGCCATTGTCACGGTTGCGCTCGCCATCGGCGCGAACACGGCAGTCTCAGCCTGGTGAATGCGCTGTTGATCCGTCCACTTCCTTACAAGGCGCCCAATCAGCTCGTCTTGTTATGGGAGCGTTTTGCACCGCAGGGGCTCGAGCGCATTCCGGTGTCAGCGCCTGAGTATCTGGATTATGAAAAACAGCTCACGACCGTCGAAAGAATCGGCGCCTTTAACTATGCCGCGTACAACCTCACGACTGGCGATGTTCCCGAACGAGTTGCCGGCGCGGTGGTATCGCCGAGCGTTTTCCCGTTACTCGGTGTGGATCCAATCAAAGGTCGCGTTTTCACTAAAGATGAAGGCGCGGAAGGTCGCGACGATGTCGTTGTTATCAGCGCCCGATTGTGGCATCGGCGGTTCAACTCTGACCCGACTATCGTCGGCAACAAGATCTCGCTCAACGGCCGAGCGTGCACCGTAGTTGGAATCATGCCGGAGCAGTTCGATTTTCCGCTTCCACTGTTTAACGTTCAGGGATCGCGTTTCGCCAGTCGCGCCGATATTTGGAAGCCGATTGCTTTTACGAAAGATGAATTGGCGGCGCGCTATTCGCGCAGCTACAGCGTGATTGCACGCCTGCGCCCGGCGGTTTCCGTAACGCAAGCTCAAGCTGAAATCGACACGGTCATAGCAAACTTCCGGAAAACCAATCCCAAGAATTATCCGGCAGCGACGACGGCGTTCGGGGCCAGGCTTTACCCCCTTCAGGAGCAGGTCGTCGGACCGATGCGCACCGGCCTTTGGATTCTGGTTTGCGCGGTGACCCTCGTTTTGCTTATCGCGTGCGCGAACCTCACCACAATGTTGCTTGCGCGTGCCGCCTCACGAGAGCGAGAGATGGCAATCCGCGTCGCGCTTGGCGCGGGCTTGAAACGCATGCTGAGACAATTGCTCACCGAGAGCGTGGTATTGTCTATCTTGGGCGGAATCGCGGGAGTGTTGCTCGCGGTAGGGGCACTCGATCTACTGCGCGTGATCGGGGCGCAAACCGTGCCGCGGCTTCATGAAGTCGATCTCGACCTGACTGTGCTCGCGGTCACGTTTGTGATTGCGGTTTGGACCGGAATTCTTTTCGGCCTTGTGCCTGCGTTCGTTAGCGCGAAGCCGGAATTGACCGAAGCATTAAAGGAAGGCGGACGCGGTGCGACGGAAGGCCTCCATCGCAACCGATTGCGTAATGGCCTCATCGTCGCCGAGACCGTTCTGGCTCTTGTCCTGCTTATCGGCGCCGGGTTGCTCGTCAAAAGTTTTGTCCAACTGCAGAATGTCTCTCCGGGATTCAATCCGCA
>DASXHS010000209.1:0-2175 GCA_036488345.1 Candidatus Udaeobacter sp. | reverse complement strand
CACTGGGCTCAGAATGACAACCAGAAGGAGGGACACGCCAGTTCAGAAAATATTAAATCGTCGCATCAATTCCTGGCGCGCTTCCATCGCCTGCGCCGGATTCATTCGGCTGAGGATTTTTTCTCGCCGCTCACGATCCATCGCTGCGAGTTCGCGCACGAGCTGGTTGCGCGCTTTCCATTTTGAGTATTTGCCGGCGCCAATGCCCAGCGCGAGCAGCGCGGAGACGATCCAAACGGTAATGTCGGTCGAGGTAACGAGAAGCATAAGCGTCGACACCGTTCGCGTAAGGTTCCCCCTTCACCACAAAGTTCAAGCGGTGCGCGGGGAGCGCAGCCTTGATTTGACGTTCCTGAGACAGGGAGGACATTTTCGCCGTGGTTGCCCGCGTCGTGAGCGCCTTCGTTGTGTACACCGGAGTTTGCTTCGCCGGTGCACATGTGGCGCAAGCACAGGAGGCGACTTCAGCGAATCTTCCGGATCAATTTCAGACCGGCGAAATGATTCAAATTCACAAACCGAAAAACAAAAAGGCCGAATCAATCTCGAAAACCGTCGCAACGGCACCGAAGCAAGACGCTGCACCTGTACCCGAGCGGCCGCTGGCTTCAGAAGAAGGTCCGGCACAGATCGCCCCAGTCGTAGAGAAAGAGAAGGCCGAGTCCAACCAGACCACCGCCTCAATGCCACCAAGTCAAAAACCGGCGCCCACAATCGAACAGGCGTCTTCTGCGGAAGAGCCGGAAGTAGTCGCGGCGCCTGTCGAAAAGAAACATCGATCGAGGAAACGGCCGCGACCTGCTGTGCAACCGGAGACGGCGACCATTTCGGCGCCCGTCCCGATGTCGCTTTCGGTAGCACAATCAATGGCAATCACCGCGCCGTTGCCTGATTACACGTACGAAATGAAACGACGCAACCTCAGCGGAAGCGGCACTTGCGTCGTGACCGTTGATACCGCGACAGGTACAGTGACCAACGCAACCATGTTCCAAAGCACTGGCAGTCCGTTACTCGACAAACTCACTTTACAAACATTCAAAAGCTGGCGGTTTAAGCCCGGCACCGTCTCCCAGGTTCGAGTACCGATCAGCTACGAATGACATGAATTTAGGATGAGACGAATTCGTCCAGTTCGTTATGCATCCCATTCTTCGACGATTTGGCCGTCGATCTCATAGTAGACGGTTGTAGATTTATCAGTATGAAGTCTGATGGTCGCCTCCGAAGCACCTTTCACGAGGTCTTGAATGGCAGTCGTGTTTCTGAGGTAGCGATTGCATCCTCCATGAAACGAAGAGCCACCTGACTGCCGTCTCGCCGCAAACCACGAAATTACACGTAAAGAGGCTGTGCACCTTCACTGGGCGAACTGGAGCTTATTTGGGCCCCTTAGACCGCTCCGCGTCGCGTGCGACCTGGAGCGTGTCGAGGTATTGCTGGAATTTGATGGCCCGGCCGTCGCGGATCGTCCAGACGTGGGCGACCTGTGCCCTGCGTTCCTCAACTTGCCCATGAAACCTGAAGTAATAGTAGCCAAGAGCCACAACTCTCTCGCCGCCGTTGCATTCAAATATCTCGTCAGCGTCAAAGACGAGTTTGTCGAAACCCGCCGTTAACCGTTCGAAAATGCCTGAGCGCACCTCAGCTATTCCGTGATAAGGACTACGGTCCGCCAACGGCGAATTGTCTGCCACGATCCAAACGATGTCGTCAGCCAAATGCGACATCACTGCTTCGTAGTCGCGTTCGCCTAAACGTGCGTAGAGTGTTTTAATATCTGCGATCGTATTAATGCTCGATAACATAACTTTGGATAAAGGCTTCGTGCGAACTGCCTATTCGGCTTTCTCCGGGAGGGGCACCGGTTAGAACGAGAGCATGTCTTCTTTTTATTGGCCGGTCCGCAGCAGAACAAGCCTTGAATTGGCCAGCCAAGTGCGTCAACTCACTGCAATTGCTGGCGACACGCCTGCCTCTATAGTTACGAATTTTTCCTCCGATGGCCGACCATTTCGCCGGACATCGTGCGGCGATCGAGCCGCGTGAGATTTTTTTCCATTGCCGGGGTGAGCAATGAGATGTGCGGGATGTCGCAGAGATGTTCGGCGATGAACCAGATCGGTTTTTCTGTGGTCATCCACTTGAGATGATCGAATCGCGCAAGGTTCACAG
>DASXHS010000200.1:0-3537 GCA_036488345.1 Candidatus Udaeobacter sp. | reverse complement strand
GAATTCCGACGGCACGAATTTCCACGTGCTCAAGCCCGGCGTGCAAAATGAAGTGACGCGTTACTCGCCCATCTGGGCACGCGACGGCCAATCGGTTTTTTGCGAGGACATGGCGAACGTTTACCAGGTCGGCATCGACGGCGCGGTGGGCGCGCAATGGAAGATCGACAAGATCGTGCCGAATGGTGATATGAGCAGCGACGGTCGCATCGATGTGTCGCCCGACGGCAAGCGATTGCTTCTGAGTATCGATATGGGCGAAGAATCGGGACGCAAAAACTGGGATGGGCCACTGCCGGCGCTTTGGATATTCGATGTGCAATCGCAAAAGGCGACCAGGCTCACACCGAAAAAATTATTTGGCTGGGACGGCGTCTGGCTCGACAACGACAACATTCTTTTTCTCAGTCGCGCCGCCGGCGAAAAGGAAGATTCCATTTATCGAATGTCCACCGACGGGAAAAATCTGAAACACTTGATCAAGAACGCGCGCTTTCCATCCGTTAGTTCACCGTAGTACAGGCATCTTGCCTGTGGGGCAACCGGGCGTCCCGCCTGGTTAATCGAATTTCCTCTCGGCAGGCAAGATGCCCGCCGGCCACACAGCCAGGATGGATTGTGCTACTGGCTCAGAAGCTCCCGCGCTTTCGAAAGCGCCTCGTTGATCTTGCTGGCGTCTTTCCCGGCGCCCTGCGCGCTCTCCGGACGTCCGCCGCCTTTTCCCCCGACGATCGGCGCGATCTGTTGAATTAACTTGTTCGCCTGAAATTTCGAGGAGAGTTCGTTAGGCACATAAGCGAGCAAAGCGACTGATGCGTCGTGCGTGCCGGCAACAAAAATCGGCCCTTTGAATTTGGATTTCAACGCATCCACCACTCCTTGGAGGAGTTTTCCATCCGCATCTGGTACTTCCGCCACACAGAAATTGTTTCCAGCATGCGATTGCGCAAGCTCGTTCGCGATTTTAGCAGCCCTGCTCTTCAGTTCTGTCTCAGCAGATTTCGTCGCTTTCTTTTCCCACTCACGAACCTCCGCATCCACTTTTTCAAGATGCGCCGCGCGCGCGTCGATTTGTTTCAGCACTTCGGCTGTCGCTGCATCATCATCGAAAGCCAGCAGCACTGGGATGTCTGGTTTCTTGCGCGCGAGCGTTTGAAACTTCTCCTGCTGTCGGGCGGCTTCCTGCTTCGCCCATGCTCGAGCCGCGTCGCCTGCGACTGCTTCAATGCGCCGCGTTCCCGCAGCGATGGCTTCTTCCTTCACAACACGGAACGGCCCTATCTCGTCCGTGGATGACACGTGGGTGCCGCCGCAGAGCTCCATCGAATAACCGTCAAGCGCGCGAGCCGATCCGCCGATTTGTAATACGCGAACAGTGTCGCCGTATTTCTCCCCGAAAAATTGAATGATGTCTTTCCGCTGTTTTGCCTCGGCGAATGGAATCTCAGTCCACGAAACCGGCGCGTTCTCGGCGATTTTTTCGTTCACTAATTTTTCAACGTCGCGCTTTTGTTGCGGCGTGAGTGGCGCGCTGGAAAAATCGAACGTCAATTTGTCCGGCCCGACATAGCTCCCTTTCTGCGCCGCGTCAGATGAAACGATTTGGTGGAGCGCCCAGTGCAACAAATGCGTAACCGTGTGATGTCCCTGAATCAATTTCCGCCGATCGGCATCCACTGAGATGCGCACCGCCTCGCCCGGCTCGGGCGCGCGACCTTCCACGACCGTCGCGCGATGAACAAAAATATCGCCGCGCTTTTGAGTATCGGTCACGCGCAACTGACCGACCTCGGTCCAATCGTGTCCCGGAACGTGAAGCAATCCTCGGTCGCCGACCTGGCCGCCCATCTCCGCGTAGAACGGCGTGCGATCGAGAACAATGTTCACTTCGCCCGGTTGTTTGCCGGGCAAGACCCTGTCGACAACGGATTCCGTCTCGAGAAAATCGTATCCAAGAAATTGGGTCGGCTCGACTCCGAGCTCGCCATCTTCAACAGTGATTTCCTCCTTCTTTTGGGCCTTGCGGGCGCGCTCGCGCTGTTCGTCCATCAACCCTTCGAATCCTGCAACATCCACAGTGAGTCCGCGCTCGCGCGCCATTAGTTCCGTGAGATCGAGAGGAAAGCCATAGGTGTCGTAAAGTTTGAATGCCGCACTTCCTGGGAAGTCTGGAAGTGGAACGTTGAAGTTTTTGAAAAACGCTGCGAAATCACCGTCTGCATGAATTGCGTAGTAGGGATTAGATTCAGGACCGACACGCCCGTCCCTCATATCTTTGTACATCACGTCATAACGAATCGGTTGCGAAGATGTATAAAACATCAATTGCTCGGCGAGCGTCTGCACGAGCGACGCATAAAACTGCTCGATTCCTTTATCGAGAGTTGTGTTAAAGGATTCTTCTTCACGGCAAATTGTTTCTTTAATTTTTGATTGCTGCGTCCGGATTTCTGGAAAGACGTCGCCCAGGGTTTTCGCCAAGACGTCAACGAGTTTAAAAAAGAAGGGCTCGTGAAAACCCAACGTGCGGCCGTAGCGGACTGCGCGACGCAAGATCCTGCGCAAAACATAACCGCGACCTTCATTTGATGGAATGATGCCGTCAGCGATGGCGAATGAAAGCGCGCGGATGTGATCAGCAATGACGCGGAAAGCGATGTCAATTTGGAGTTGTTCTGGGGAGCGCACGCCGCTGGCGTGCTGGTCGCCGCGGCTCGCGGCGACTTTCTCGATCGGCGAGCCGCCGATCGCCACACCCGAGTCGGGTGTGCTCCCCTGCACAGTTGGCAGCGTGCTCGCATATTTCTTGCCGCTTAGTGTTTCGATCTCATCGAAAATCGGGCGGAAGACGTCAGTCTCGTAATTCGAGGTCGTTGCGGAAAAATCGGTGAGATTCCTGGTGCCTTGAATGATTGCTACGGCGCGCTCGAAACCCATTCCGGTATCGACGTGTCGCTGCGGCAATGGCGTGAATGTGCCGTCCGGGTTCGCATTGAACTGGATGAACACCAGGTTCCAAATCTCGATGCAGCGCGGATCATTCTGGTTCACGAGCGCACCACGCGTGTCGCCATCCGGCGTTAGATCGATGTGCACTTCGGAGCACGGTCCGCATGGGCCGGTATCGCCCATCATCCAGAAGTTGTCGGCTTTCCCGCTGCTGAGAACATGAACCTTCGGATCGAGATCGGCTTCGCGAAACAGACGGGCCCAGTGATCGTACGCTTCCTGGTCGAACTCACTCGGCTCGCCAGGGCCGGGTTGGTAAACTGTCGCGTAAAGCCGCTGCGGCGGAAATTTCCAGAGTTCGACCAGTAATTCCCACGCCCATTCGATTGCTTCCTTTTTGAAATAATCGCCGAAGCTCCAGTTGCCGAGCATTTCGAAGAACGTGTGGTGATAGGTGTCGAGCCCGACGTCTTCGAGATCGTTATGTTTTCCGCCAGCGCGGATGCATTTTTGCGTGTCAACCACGCGTGGCGGTTTCCATGGCGGTTTCTGTTGCGCGAGAAAAATCGGCACGAACTGGTTCATGCC
>DASXHS010000195.1:0-6820 GCA_036488345.1 Candidatus Udaeobacter sp. | reverse complement strand
AAATTCCGGCTGGTTCTTGTGCTCGAGCGCGATCGGAATCTGGAATGCGTGTCCGGGTGCGGACTCGTGCAACGTCAGCGCGGGCAAATTGTAGAGCGGGCGATGCGGCAGATCGTATGTGTTCAGGAGATAAACGCCCGGACCGCCACGACCTGAAGTATAAAAGGGCGCGAGATCGGCGGGGACGGGTTTGATGGTGAAACGCATGCGCGGCAGATAGCCAAAGTATTGCGACGATTTGCCGTCGAATACTTTCGCAATCCACGCGGCGCGATTGAGGAGATCCTGCGGTGTTTTGGCGTAGAACTGCGGATCGTCACGGAGGAATTGTACGAACGCCGGAAACTCGCCCTTGAAGCCGGATTCGTGCATCGCGTCGACCATCTGCTGATGTAATTTGGCAACTTCCGCGAGGCCGATCTGGTGAATTTCGTCAGGCGAAAGATCGAGGGTGGTAAACTCGCGAATTTTCTGGCGATAGTAGGTTTTTCCGTCTGGCAGCGCTTCGGCGGCAAGCGTCGTGCGGGTGTGCGGCACATATTCGTCCCGGAAGAATTTGAGCAGGTTCGCGTAAGCCGGCTGCACGATCTCACGAATTACCTTTGCGGCTTCGGACTTGAGCTTGTCCTGATCGGCCGGCTGAACTCCCACCATCGGTTCCCGGAATGGTGTGTAGAGCAGATTGTCTTCGGGTTTGCCTTCAGCAATGGTGGCGATGGATTTCTCGCGTCCCTGCAAAGTGAGCCGTGGCGGCGTGAAGCCGCGAAGAAGCCCCGTCCGCATGTTGGCGACTTGTTCGCGGAAATAGCGCGGAATGTCGTGCAACTGCGCGATCCAGTTTCTGTAATCCGTCAGCGTCTTGAAAGGTCGCCGCGCCGTCTCGCCCAAATCGGTCCAGAAAGCAGAATCCGAGTTCGCCGGCATTTCGTAGTCACGGAATTTCTGATCGGCGACGAAATTCTCGATTTCCGGCCGATAAACATCGTAGTTGATCTGCTGCTCCGGCGAGAGCTGCGCCCGCGGAACATCATCGAGCTTATGCAGCACATCCTGCCAGTAACGTAGGCGCGTCTCCTGCGCCGCCGGATCTACTCTTGGCAGGCGATCGGGAACCGGCTTTTCCACTCCTTCGAGCCCGGGAAACTGCTCCAGCCGCCATTTCCATTCTTCTGTGTAGACAGCTCGCAGCCGCTCATCTGCGCTTTGTGCATCGGCGAGATACGGGAGACACCACAGCATTGCAACACCAAACAAAACAGCGGTTTTGAAACTCATTCGCTGCCCACGCTCACTCGCTCCTACCCTCGTCGCTTTGCCTTCTATGTCGCTGATCCCCTCAGCTCCATTGAAACTCGCTCGTTTCCCAACTCGCTCGTCGCATACCCTGGCGACTTTGCCTTCTATGTCGCTGATCCCCTCAGCTCCATTCATCATTTCGAGCAGATACAGAATTTCGTTCATTTGTTGTGATTTTGGCAGAGCTTTCACGGGTTGATTAGCTGAGGCAAGTCGCGAAATTCACAACCTCTGAAACTCAAACCGTCGCTCGACTGGCTTCTTATCTTCGTTCCGCTGGCGATTCTTCTGCGCTTCTGGCCGGGGGACATCAGTCCCACTGCGCTCTTCGTTTGTTCCGCTCTTGGCATCATTCCAATCGCGGGCTGGATCGGACGCGCCACCGAATCGCTCGCCGCTCGCGTGGGACAAGGCTTGGGGGCATTGCTCAACGCCACTTTCGGAAACGCCGCGGAACTGATCATCGCAGGCATAGCTCTTTCCAAAGGTCTGACCAATGTGGTGAAAGCCTCCCTTACGGGATCGATCATCGGTAACGTGCTGCTGGTGCTCGGCCTCTCCATTGTATGCGGCGGCACCAAATATAAAAAACAATGTTTCAACCGCACCGCAGCGACTAGCTCCGTGATTTCGCTTTCGCTGGCAGCGATTGGTCTCATCATTCCGACGGTCTTTCATCGCGCCGCCGACCGCGCCCCTGGCGGCTGGAGCCCGCTGGTCGAGCAGAAGCTCTCGTTAGGTATCGCCGTAGTGATGTTCCTGACCTATTTCTGCATGCTGGCGTTCTCTCTCCGGACCCACAAGGATCTTTTCCGGGGCGCTGAGGAACGCGAAGGAATAGAGAGGCAATGGTCGCGCAGCAAGGCCGTTATCATCCTACTCATCGCTACCGCCTTTGTGGCCCTGCTCTCGGAATTTCTCGTCGGGACGATCGAAAGCGTTCGGGACTCCGTCGGCCTCACCGAGGTGTTTGTCGGGGTTATCGTAGTGGCGATTGTGGGCAACGCGGCTGAGCACTCGACCGCCGTCCTCATGGCAATGAAAAACAAGATGGACCTGAGTTTCGGTATCGCGATTAGTTCCAGCCTGCAAATCGCGCTTTTCGTCGCGCCCGCGCTGATTTTTCTCTCCTATGCTTTTGGGCGACCGATGGACCTGGAATTTACCCTGCCAGAAGTAGTCGCGGTCGTGGTCTCCGTTTACGTCCTGTTTCAGATCAGTAGCGACGGTGAGACGAACTGGATCGAAGGCATCCAACTTCTCTCGCTCTATCTAATTCTCGGGATTCTCTTTTTCTATCTTCCCGAGCCGGCACACATCGCACCCTAGGCTTCGCGCGATTGTCGCGAACCAAGTTCGACCGGAGGCGCAAGCCTTCGACGAAGAAGCAAGACCGGACGTTCGATCGATAGGAAAAGAATCGTTGCGGCAAGGTACACGCAGAGTTCGACGCCGAGAAGCGCAGGCACAGATGTAAGGTCTATGCTGTGATTCGTGCAGAATTGTTCGACCCCGTTAATGACAAGTTTCTGAATCAGGTAAGCGCTGTATGCGATGCTGGCGATGAAGGCGGCGCCGGGAATCGCAACTCGACAGAGCGGAAGTCGTGGACTGACCGCGCAAACAAGAAGCGCGGCCATTCCGATGGCGATAAGTGGAAATTGCCAGACACACGCTACCACGGTGAGGTTTTTGGTTTCGCCGAGATACAGTGCGTAAACGATTAGCCCGAGCCCGGGGAGCCAAAGCCAGAGCGCGCAGTTGATCAGGCGTTGCCACCAGTTCGGTCGAAATCTCTCGATCGCTGCCAAAACAACGCCGAACACGAGCGGATCGAGTCGGGTCCAGGTCGGATAATAAATCCAGGCCTGAAAGCCGCGGAATGATACGCCGCCATCAACTGATGGGTTCTGGGCCGCCAGGAAAGCGCGTAATGCGATGCCGCCAATAATGATCAGGAATGGAACGATTATGGCCGCGCGCGGTCGGCGACAGAGAAAGCTCAAAAGAAACGGTAGTGCCAGATAGAATTGGTCCTCGACCGCGAGTGACCAGGCATGTGAGAAAGCGGTTCCGCCATGAAGCGCGATGTTTTGCACCGACAGCAGAAATTTCCAGAGCGGCTGTGACATTTCGGGATATTCGCGCCACGCCGGCAATAAAAAATAAATCGCGAGGACGATGAAGTAGGCCGGCATAATTCGCAACGCGCGGCGGCTGAAAAACCGGCCGAGTTTGATACGCTGATTTCGCGCAAGCGGGGCGAGCAATTGGCCGCCGATCAGATAACCACTAAGCACAAAGAAAAGATCGACACCGATCCAGCCGAAGCGGTCCACTCGGCCGGGCAATTTGAATCCGAACAGTGCGGCATGGTAAACAACGACGACGATGATCGCGAGCGCGCGGAGAAGATCGAGGCCGGGCTGGCGTTCGCGATTCCGAAAGCGCGGATCGACTTCTATTTCGCCACGGTGCGTCTTCGGCGAGACGGTCATCAGTCATACTTCGGCAATCGGGCCAAAAATCTTTCAGTTATTTGCGCCGGTGACGAAAAACCTTTGATAGATACCGGTGGGGATCACACGCGGCTCGCGTGTTGGTTTCGGCGGCTCGCCGAAACACGATTTCAGAAGTCAGCGATCTCCCACCGCGCGATGGCTTCAGCTCGAACAAGAGCGCGCAGCGTTCCGCGTTCGATAATAATTACATGACTATGCGTTCTGTTTTTTTGTTGGTTGCGATCGCGTTTGTGGGCGTCGGATCAGTTGCGGCAAAGGAGAATGCGGGCGGGGCAGAGGAGAATGTGCGAGCGGTGCAGAGCAAACTCGCCGACGAAGGGTGTTATTTTGGCGAAATCGACGGCGCCTATAGCAGCGATTTCAGCACAGCGCTGAGCCGTTATCAGATTCGCAACGGGTTGCCTATCACGGGACAGCTTGATGCGGAGACGAGCAAGGCGCTGAACGCGAAGCCCGCGATTGGCCCGGGCACAGCCGCTACCGAGCAAAGTTCTGAGACGTGGCGTCAGTTGCGCAAGCGCGAACGGCGAAAATCAACGAAGGCGCGGCAATCCGAGCCTGCCCCTACAGAGACGTCATCCCCGGCAGATAACGAGACGCCGCCAACTGGCACTGATACGCCGATACAAACTACGCCCGTGGAAGCGCGAACCTCGGCAGAGAACACTCAACCGGCATCAGCGCCGCCGGTTGCAGCCTCGGCAGGAGAATTCAGCACAGACCGTGTGCGTGATTACGTAGCCGCGTTTGTCCTCGCCGGGCTTGATAAGAGCGTCGGTGCCGAAGCCGAGTTTTTTGCCGATCGCGTCGAGTACTACGACCAGGGGGTCATGGATCGTGAAAAGGTTCAGCAGGACTTAAAACGCTACGACGAGCGATGGCCGGAGCGGCACTTTTGGGTCGCGGGAAAGATTAATGTTGAACCGCAAAGTGAGAATCGGGTGCGGGTGACGTTTCCGCTGGGATTCAAATTGCGCAATGGCAACAAGCAGTCATCCGGCAAAGTGGACAAAACGCTTGTTCTGGAACCGGCTGGCGACGATCTGCAAATCGTCGCGGTGAACGAACGCAAAGCCGGTTAGGAAGAATTAATCAGGAAGCCAGGAAAATAATTCGGTTTGATCGGGAAACGGGGAATTTGTGTTCAACAAAAACGTCCGATGTGTCTGTCACTGATGAATACGGATTCCTGCGTTCCTGCTTTCCTAATTCATTTTAATTGAATTGCCGTTGTTCGTGCCGCGTGAGTCGCAGACGCACTCCAACGGAGTACACCAGATAGTAGCCGATCAATCCGGCAGCGACTGCGAGGGAAAGCTGCGTGCCAGAGGCGGTGATCAGCCAATGCTGATCGACGGGAGCATTGCTGCCGAAGTGCGTGGCGTGCCACCAGCCGTAGACGAAACGTGCGGCGATCGCCAATGTGACGAGTAGTGCGAGCCAGCGGTTCGGAGTGTAGAAAAGTCCTTGCGGGTGGCTTTCCCAACGCGTCATCGCCAGGCCGGCCAAGCCGAGAATGCTTCCACAACCCATACCAATCAGGGCGAATCGAAACGCTGAATCGACCCAGAAAGACAGCAGAAACGTGAATGAGAGAAAGAACACAGCCGAGAAGCTGGTTATCCAGATATTCAGGCTGGCGACCCAGCGTCGTGCTTGGCGTCGAGCAGTCCCGGCGCGGTAACGCAAAGCAAGGGAAAGCAAAACCACGCCGGCAAAGGCGAGGAGAACAAAAAGCAGCAGCGCGAAAACAATAATCGGCACCGAGTAATGGTAAGAAGGAAGAAGGAAAAAGTAAGAAAGATTCCCGGATCTGATGCGTCTGCGCGCGATTCAGTAGCGATAGGTCCGACACACGCCGATTCCAACACAGCCGATTGAAGCTCGTTTCGGCGAGCCGCCGAAACCAACCCGCGAGCCGCGTGTGCTCCTCAGTAGCCGTAATTTGCGCGCGCTATTTTTTGCGCGTGTAATACGTGGACATGCTTGAGCCGTCTGCCAACGAAATACGTGATTGGGGAAATTCGGTCACTCAATTCATGATTGATTACATTGGTGGGCTCCGCGATCGGCCGGTGTATCGGCAGACTTCTTCACGCGAGATTCGAAGCGGCCTTGAGTCGGAGCTGCCGATCAAGGGAATCGATTTTGATTCGCTGCTGAAAGTTTTTCGCGACACGATCGTTCCGTTAAGTCGGCAGAACGCGCATCCCCGGATGTTTGGTTATGTGCAATCGCCCGGGACGCCAATCGGTGCGTTCGCCGATCTGCTTGCTTCGACTTTGAACGCCAATCTTACGATCTGGCGTTCGGCGCCGGCGCCGGTGGAACTCGAACGCCTGACGATCGATTGGATCCGTCAAATTCTGGGATTCGATTCTAAAGCCGGCGGCCTTTTTGTCAGCGGCGGATCGATGGCCAATCTCGCGGCTCTGGCCGCGGCGCGACAGACCAAATACGACTCGTTAGGCCGCCTGCGCATGTATGCATCGAGCGCGACGCATTTCTCCATCACCAAGGCAGCGGCGATTCTGGGAATTGGCCGGGAGAACCTGCGGCACGTCGCAGTCGACGAACGCTTCAGAATGCGCGTGGACGATCTCATCGCAAAAATCACTGCTGATCTGGAGGCTGGCTACGTGCCATTCTGCGTCGTTGGGAATGCCGGAACCGTGGATACCGGCGCGGTCGATCCCTTACGCGAGATTCGAGACGTTGCGAACCGGTTCCAGCTTTGGATGCACGTGGATGGAAGTTATGGTGCATTTGCCATTCTCGCCCCATCGGCTCGAAAATTATTCGCAGGCATGGAGCAGGCGGATTCCATCGCGCTGGATCCTCATAAATGGCTTTATCTGCCAGTGGACGTGGGCTGCGTGATTTATCGCAACCCTGAGATTGCACGAGCCACTTTTGCTCATGAGGCGGAGTACACCAGGATGTTTGGCGAGGAAGCAGAGGAAGCGTTTGTATGCTGGGACTACGGGCCGGAACTGTCCCGG
>DASXHS010000117.1:0-5416 GCA_036488345.1 Candidatus Udaeobacter sp. | reverse complement strand
CGAGTTGCAATTCTCAATTGTGAATTCTGACTCATCAAAACTTCTTAATTGAAACTCACTCGCTGCCCAATGCTCATTCGTTACTACCCTCGCAACTCTACCTTCTATGTCGTGCATCCCAGTGCGCACCATTCTTACTTCATTGATGCGATTCGCAGTCGGACACTGTCAGTCAACGATCCACTCCAACGGTCGCGGCTGAAAATTAAGGTCTCGTTTTGCTTTTGCGTTCGACACGCCTCGCATCTGAGTCCCGTAGTAAACCGCATCCGCACCACCATCCCCTTTTAGAGCATCCTCAACTGATACCTGGGGCGGAGGTAGAGCATTCAGCCATCGAGCAAACGCAGGGAGCCATTCGCACAGCGCTAAAGGTTGATCATTCGCAATCAGATAAATCCCAGGATTGCCGCGCTCTGCTGCTGCAATGGTTGCAATCGCCGCGTCCTCAATGTGTAACCACGACCAAGCGCCTTCGCCATTCCCGATGATGGGGAATTGCTGCTGTCGCACCTGTCGGGCAACATCACCATCGGGGTTGAACCAAGTGCTGGGTCCATAGAAGAAACCATAACGTAGGCCGATCCCTTCGATGTTGGGATTTCCTAGTAAGCGATGCTCAAGCTCAGTTAACTCACGGGCACCTGCTGCAACCCCAGGCGAGGCATCAAATGCCAGCGGCGTTTCTTCGTCGGCCAATCCAGAACCAGGGACCGCCCAGAATGCGATCGACTGCCTCAGGTAACGCCGCACACCCGCTGCCTGCGCGGCTGCCAGCATATTCGCGCCTCCTTCCAGACGGATGCGATTGTTGAGGGCGGCGGCGGCGTTCATCGACTCAGGGGTGTAGGTTCTAGGTAGGGCAGTGAGTTGTTCAATCACGACTTCAGGCTGAGCACGACTAACAACCGCTTTGACAGCATCGGTATCAAATACATCGGCGATGGCAGGTTCTATGCCTTGTTGCACCAAAGCCTGAGCTTTTTCTGGAGACCGGGTCAGAGCAACCAGCGTGTGTCCTTTGGCAAGCAATTTCGCGATCAGCGGACGACCGATGGCTCCCGTTCCCCCTGCAATAAAAATCTTCATCTGTGAACCTCCTCTTGAAGTATGGGACTATTCTTCATTACTTTCGGTTAACGGACTTCTCGTTGCTCCACGCTTCAAACTCGTGGCGGCAAGGAATGTCAAATATTAGACGCGGCCTCCATTCTTCGCTCCGCAAGAGTGACGCCTAAGCGAGTAGCTCTTCGAGTTCTTCGGTGGTAAGGCCGGTCATGAGCGGTTCCTCGCTGTCGATGGCGGCGTCGATCGCCGCGAGTTTTTTCTCCTGCAACCGCAGGATTTTTTCTTCGACCGTGTCGCGGGTGATTAGCTTGTAGGCGGTGACGACACGGGTTTGCCCGATGCGATGAGCGCGGTCGGTGGCTTGCGCCTCAACCGCGGGATTCCACCAAGGATCGAAATGAATGACTGTGTCGGCGGCGGATAGATTCAAGCCGACGCCGCCCGCTTTCAAGCTGATCAGGAAAACTGGAATCGCGGAATCGCTCTGGAAACAATCCACGATTTCCTGACGCCGTTTGGTCGTGCCGTCGAGATAACAGAATGGAATCTCTAGCTTCTCCAAGCGTTCGCGAATGAGATGCAGCATCGAGACGAACTGGCTGAAGACGAGGACGCGGTGTTCGCCGTCGATCGCTTCCTCGAGGAGTTCGTCGAGGAGATCGAGCTTGGCGGAAGTCTCTTTTTTATCAATGCCGACGAGGCGCAGATCGCAACAGACCTGGCGCAAACGGAGGAGACCAGTAAGCATCTTCATCCTTTGCGCACCGGCGTTCACATTCTTGCTGGGACTGCCGAGACCCTGCTGGATCTCGCGCAAAAGCGCGTCATAGGCGGCGCGTTGATGACTCGTTAGGCTGCAAGGCACGACCTGCTCGATTTTCTCGGGCAGATCTTTCGCGACGTCGCGTTTCCTTCGGCGAAGCAGGAACGGCTGAAGCCGGCGCGAGAGCCGGCGTTGCACATCCGGCGCGGAGCCGCGCGCGATCGGTAATTCGTAGCGCTCGCGGAAGTCGTTGCGATTTCCAAGATAACCGGGCAGTGCGAAGTTCATGATCGACCAGAGATCGCGTACCGAATTTTCCATCGGGGTACCAGTCAGCACGAAGCGATGCTTCGCGCGAAGGGCGAACGCGGCCTGCGCGTTTTGCGTCTCCGGATTTTTGATGTGCTGCGCTTCGTCGAGCACGGCCGTCGAGAAGTTGATTTCGCGTAGTGTGTCGATGTCGCGTCGCAGCAATGCGTAGCTCGTTATGACCATGTCGACGTCCGCGATCGATTTGAAACGCGCGGCGCGATCAGCGCCTTCGAGCGCGAGCGTCTTGAGTTCGGGAGTAAACTTTCGCGCTTCATTCTCCCAGTTTGTCACCAGCGATGTCGGGCAGACGACGAGGGCAGGGCGATTGCCTTGATGTGCGCGTAGAAACGCGAGCGTCTGCACCGTTTTACCAAGACCCATCTCGTCGGCCAGGATGCCGCCGAGATTGTTCGCCGCGAGACGCGTGAGCCATTCGAAACCGACAAGTTGATACTCCCGCAATCTTTCCGCGAGCGAACCTAGTTTCGTCTTCGCATCCGGAGACACGTCGCGGCCGGTGATGAACTTCTTTAGTGCTTCACGACGATCGGCGACGGCGGAGCCAAGCTCACGCGCCGTTTGTTCGACATACCCGGCGTGTGCGCGGTTGATGCGGTAAAGCCCGGGCTGTGTCTGTGCCGGATCGCAATCGCGAATGACCTGCTCGAAATCCTCCAGGCCCGCGGTGTCGATCACCGCGATGTGGCCATTCTTTAATCGCGTCTGCGATTGGCCGGAGCGAAGCAGCCGCTGAATGTCGGCGTTTGAAAACACTTCGCCACCAGGCGTCGTAAGCGAGTAACGCACCTCAAACCAATCCTGACCCGAGCCGACTATCTCGAGCTTCGGCGTAACGCGCTCGATCTCGCCCGTCCACTTCTCGACCTGCGAGGTGAGGGTTGTCTTCCAGGCGCGCTGCAGTCTTGGATAATCGCTCGCGAAGAACCGGATAACATTGAGCTGGCCATGCAGCACGAAGCCGCCGGCGTCGGTTCGGGCGAAGCCGATCTGCTCGAGCCGCGCCACCGCCGCATTCTCTGCGTCGAGATTCCGCATCAGCACGCGATCGATATTTTGCGGATCACGAAAGACGAATTGATCCTGCGCGTTGGTCAATGCTTTGATCGGCAGGCGGTCGCCGTAGCTACACATCAACTCAGCCGTGACGCTATTGAGCGTGCCGGCCAGCCGCAGCTCTAACGCGGGCAGCGCCGTTGCGATTTCCGGCAGGCGAACGCCTTCGCCGGCACGCACATCGAATGCATCGCGCAGCCGTGGCAGATCGAATGCGAGGAAATGTAATGCACGTTCGCCATCGAGCACCAACGGCCGCTCGATCAGGCGCGTCGAGCCGGCCGGCAACGCTTCGCCGCAGCGAACGAACTCGTTGTTCCGTAGCAACCACGCATCGGTCGCGTTCCAAAGAAGCAGCGCTTTCTCCTCGTGCTCGTGATCGATCTTCCTTGAAAAGTTAACTCTCACCGCAATGCCCCCCTCGTCGCGCGACTCGACCAGAAGCTCGGGACGCAGCGCGGCCGAAGAGATCGTCGCCCGGGTCGCTTTGCCGAAAGTAACACGTGGATGATTCTGCAACGCCTGGAGGAGCCGCAGAAATGCGTCGCGCGACAAGATCGTCATGCCGCTCTCGAAGATCGCCGGGAACGTGCGCAAGCTTTGGATCAGCACGAGATCGGCGTTGTCGGCTGCAAACGTCTTCTTCTTTGGGAGTGCGGAGACGAGCGTGCGGTTTCGAGAAACTTCCGCTTCGACGACCATCATGATCTGCCCTTTATGCCATGCACCCGCGAAATTGGGCGGCAGGATCACGTGCAGTGTCGTTCGGGCGGCGTCAGCCGATTCAGCCGCGACGAATTGCGCACCTACCGGAGCTTGGGGCGTCGTCGGCTCGTTAGGCATGGCGACTGCAGCAGCCGGCGGATTCAGATAGCCCAGGCCTACCGCGACCGAATGCGCGCAAATTTTTCCTGCGGAGCGAGACTCCCAACAACTGCAAAGATTCTCGACGTCGATCGCGCTTTTGATTCGCAGGCCCGAGCGATAGTTCTTCGCACCTTCGCGCACGTAACCGCTCAACAGCGGCGCTTCGTATTTAGCCTCAGAGACGCGGCCGCTTTTGAGCAACTCGCGCGCAGGCTTCATCGCCTGCCATCCCCCTGCATTGAGGAGGAGCCTCTCGGTGATCGGAATATCCCTCACGGGCGAGCAACGTCGCGCATTCTGTGCATTTGCGAAAATCCGCGCGCACTACTTCGGCCGCGAGTTCGCGATCCGCAGTAGCACCTCGGCGTGGCACGGCTGGTCGAGTGCGCACCAGCAGGCGAGATCTTTGTCGTGCAAGCAGTGGCGGATGTCGCGCTCGCTGAAATTATCAGCGAGGTGCTGCTCGTATAACGCGACGGCTTTTTCGGCAGTGAGCGTTTCGCCGTTCAAGAGTTCCGAGCCCACCACATACGGGTTTCCCCAAACAGTCGGTCGGCCGACGTAGATAGCGTTCGCCGGCATTTTCCAGCCTTTCGCGCGGCTGCGCTGGATTCGCTTCGGTTTGCTCATGCGAGACCGTAAATTCTCGCGCCGCTTTTCTGTTCCGCAAACAATCGCCTTAACACCCTTTTCCCTTCGCACCGGACGATTACTTCCGTCGCGTGTTCGCCTCTCTGACAAAAGTGCCCAGCGAGGAGAGCACATCTACAGCGAAGGATTCGCAACGGCCTGCGATCGCTCAACATTGAGTCGATTTTCTCGCCCGCTCCCGATGTAACGATTCACTTGTCCGCCCGTAGGCTCGGCGGAGGCGGAACGATTCACGAATCACGTCCGCGGCAGTGCTCAATCGTGAGCCTTGATTGGCCCTTCGATGATCTCGGGTTTCTCAGTGAAAAGTTTAGACAGACGCTCTTTTACGTACTCCGCAGCTAGACGCACCGACTCATCAGCACCAGCTTTGTCCTGAAACACGCTGAGGGACGCGCCCTCGCCGTTGCCAGTATCAAGCCAATAGTAACGCACAAACCCCTTCGCATTCTTAACGATTGGTACGAACTCCTCGCGTATCCGGCGGTCAATCTCTGCACCGTCCTTTGGATTAAAGTGATAGTGACGAATAACGGCAAATATGATGAATCTCCTTCTCTTAACTTTCCGATTTCAACTTTTTTCTGCGAAGACGATCTGTGTGTCGCCTTTCGCGTCAAGCTCGAATCGGCCATGCGAACTCCAAAAACGCAGCCAATTTTTTTCCTCTGCGCACAAGAC